>DASUXN010000233.1:0-10129 GCA_036377875.1 Acidimicrobiales bacterium | reverse complement strand
AGAACGGGCGCAAGCCCATCACCGGGCCCCACCCGGAGTTCTCCGAGGTGCTGGCCGACACCTACGGCCTGATGATCTACCAGGAGGGACTCCTCCGCATCGCCGAGCGTTTCGCCGGTTACTCGGCGTATGAGGGCGACGTGCTCCGGAAGGCCTGCGGCAAGAAGATCAGGGCCCTCATCGCCAAGGAGCGGGAGAAGTTCGTGGCCGGGTGCGACCGCACCGGTTACGGGGCCGACCTGGGCACGAAGCTGTTCGACCTCATCGAACCGTTCGCCGACTACGCCTTCAACAAGAGCCACGCCTACGCCTACGGCATGGTCGCTTACCAGACGGCCTGGCTCAAGGCCAACCACCCCGTCGAGTACCTGGCCGCCCTCCTCACCTCGGTCAAGGACGACAAGGACAGGACGGCGGTCTACCTGGCCGAGTGCCGCAACCGGCGGATCGCCGTCACCGTGCCCGACATCAACCGCTCGGCGTCCGACTTCACGGCTGTGCCCCGGCCCGCCGGCCCGGGCGGCGAGGCGGCCGGTCAGGCCGGGGAACTGGAGATCGTGTTCGGCCTGTCGGCCATCCGCAACGTGGGCGAAGGCCTGGTCGGGCTCATCGTGGCCGAGCGGGAGAACCACGGGCCCTTCGTCGACTTCTACGACTTCTGCTCGCGCGTCGACCCGACGGTGCTCAACAAGCGGTCCATCGAGTCGCTGATCAAGGCGGGCGCATTCGACTCCGTCGGCCACCCCCGCCAGGGGCTGCTGCATGCCTACGAGCGGATCATCGACGGCACCCTGGCCCGCCGGCGGGAGCGGGAGCAGGGGATCATGAGCCTGTTCGGCGACCTGGGCGGCGGGGCGGGCGGCGACGCCGGTGGCGGTGCCGTCCACGACGAGCGGGTGGCGATCGAGCCGGTGGAGTTCGACACCACGCGCAAGCTCGCCTTCGAGAAGGAGATGCTCGGCCTGTACATCTCCAGCCACCCGCTCGACGGAGTGACCGCCGCCCTCCGCCGTCTCACCGAGGCGACGATCGACGACCTGCGGGAGCTGCGCGACGGGGAGTGCCGCTGGGTCGGCGGTGTCGTCACCGCCCTGCAACGGAAGTACACCAAACGCGGCGACCTCATGGCCGTGTTCACCCTGGAAGACCTGGTGGGGGCCATCGAGGTCATGGTCTTCCCCCGCACCATGCTCGAGTACGGCGCCCTGTTGGCCGACGACGCGGTGGTGTGCGTCAAGGGGCGGCTCGACCTGAAGGAGGAGCCGGCCAAGCTGATCTGCCTGGAGGTGAAGCGTCCCGACCTGTCCGACGGGGACGCGCCACCCGTGCGGATCAAGCTGGCGCCCAACTTCCTGACGGACAGCGTCGTGGGGCGTCTAAAATCGGTGCTCCAGGACCATCCTGGCGACACGCCCGTGTTCCTTCATCTCGACAAGACCGTGCTCCGCCTGCCGGACAACTTCCGGGTCGACTCCCGGAACGGACTCTTTGCCGAGTTGCGCGTTCTGCTCGGACCGAATGGACTAGTGGTCTGAGGGGCTGCACGCTGGGGGAACCCGCCGACCTGGCCTGAGGGAGACTTGGCAGCACAATGGCCTTCGACGTCGAGACCAAAGACACCACCGCCCTGAGCGATTCCGAGCTGTCGGACATGGCCGACATCTCGGGCGAAGGCGCGACCGGCTACGAGGTCGGCGTCCTCTCCAAGGTGCGCGACGACTGGGTGCTGGTCACCCAGGCGAGCGAGGGCGGCAAGCTCGGCGGCTTCGCCTTCTGCACGCTGGAGCGCATCGGCGGCACGCCCTGCGTGCTGTTGGGCATGGCCGCGGTGGCCCGCACGCCCAAGCAGGAGTCGGTCCTGAAGGCCCTGGTCGGCGACGAGTTGCGCCGCGCCGTGCTCGCCTTCCCCGACGAGGACGTCCTGGTCGCCACCCGTCTGTCCGAGCCGAGCGGCTACGCCATGTTCGCCGACCTGGAGGACGTCGTCCCCCGTCCCGGCCACAAGCCCACGGGTGAGGAGCGGGCCTGGGCGCGGCGGCTGGCCAAGCGCTTCGGCGCCGAGGGGAAGGTCAACGACCGCACGTTCGTGCTCGAGGGCACGGGCGACATGCCCGGCCTCCTCGACTACTCCAACGGTTCGCCCGGCGCCGACTACGACGCCTTCTTCGCCGACGTCGACCGGGCCCGGGGCGACACCCTCATCGTGTTCGGCTGGGCGATGGCCGAGTACCTCGCCCCCCTCGCCTCCCGCTAAGAGCGTTCCGCCTCGTACCCCACCAAGTTCTAGGCAACAAGCGTCGATATCCGACGCTTATCTGCCTAAAAGACGAACCGGCCTACCGGCTGCTGGGGAGCAGGGCGGCCACCGCCTTGTGGCAGTAGCCGTCGATGGGGGCGGTGAGCATCACCAGCAGGCGGCGGGGCCGGTAGCCGAGGATGCGGCACACCTCGCCGCGGGTGGGCGGCGCCATCCCGTCCCGCTCGAACGTGTCGAGAAGGCGTCGGTCGGCGAGCAGCAGCTCGTGGGGCTGGCCCTGCCACATGAAGTGACATTCGGGCCCGCAGTGCCCCCACCGCAGGCGGGGGTCGCCGCGCACCTCGATCAGCGTGACCGAGGGGCTCTCTCCGGTGAGCGTCCAGTAGGGGACGGCGTTGGCCGCCAGACCCAGCAACGGCAGCCGGGGCGGGTGGTGCAACGGGGCGAGGAGGCGCTCGGCCCGCTTGAGGGCGATCTGGCCGACCGGCTTGGGGCCCTCGGCCAGCTCCAGGGCTTCGGGGCGGGCGGGGTCGGGAGGTTCGACGGCCCCCGCGATCTCGGCCGCCACCACGTCGAACGGTTGGGGCAGCGTGTCCCCGGCAGGGTGGCTGGCCCGCACGAACGCCCCCGTGTCGAGGTCGACGCCTACGCAGCCGTTGACGTCGGCGGCGAGGACGAGGAGGCGCAGCTCGGCGCCGGCCACGACGACCCGGTAGGGCGGCATGGCGGCGGGCCCCAGCTCAGCCGCTTGCCGGAACGCGATTCCGGTTCGCATGGCGTTCATCGTGCCTGAACGCTTCCTTCATATGGTGGATACCCGATGAGCGACTTCCAGGACGTGGTGAGGCGGCGGCGAATGGTCCGGAGCTTCACCGCCGAGCCCGTCCCCGACGAAGTGGTGGAGCGCTTGGTGGCCAATGCCCAGCGGGGACCGTCGGCCGGGTTCACCCAGGGCGTGGAGCTGCTCGTGCTCAATGGAGTGGAGGAGACGGGCCGGTTTTGGGACGTGTCGCTGCCCGCCGCCGAACGGGAGGACTTCGCCTGGCCAGGACTTCTGGGGGCGCCGCTGCTCGTCCTGCCCTGGACGTCGGCGCAGGCCTACCGGGACCGCTATGCCCTCGCCGACAAGGCGTCCGCCCCCAAGCAGTGGGACGTTCCCTACTGGCACGTGGACGCGGCATTTGCCGCGCTGCTGGCCCTCCTCACCGCCGTCGATGCCGGGCTGGGAGCGCTGTTCTTCCGGGTGTTCCGCCCCGACGCGGTGCGGGCCGCATTTGCCGTTCCAACCGAATTCGAACCGGTGGGGGCGGTGGCCGTCGGATATCCCGCCCCCGACCGCCCGTCGACCTCATCCCGCCGGCCCCGCCGGCCCTCCGCCGAAGTCGTGCACCGCGGCCGGTGGTAGGTCAGCCGGCCAGCTGGGCCTCCAGCTCCTCGACGTTGTCGGTGGGGATCTTGCAGCTGTAGTGCTGGCAGACGTAGGCCCAGCCCTGGTCGCGGTTCTCGAACAGGGGCGACGGGTACGGCTCGCCCCACGCCAGGACGGCAGTGGGCAGGTAGCGACGCTGCACAACCTCGACCAGGTCGCGACGGTCGCCCGTGACCGCCACCTCGGTGACCGGTCCGTGGAGCAGCTCGACCGCGGCCAGCAGGTGGGCGAAGGCGGTGGGGTGGCGGGAGAGGGGTTCGGCGACCAGCCGCACGATGTCCGCAGCCCGGTCCCGGTACCGCTCCTCGCCGGTGAGGGCGGCCAGCCGCACCAGGGCGACGGCGGCGGAGCCGTTGGCCGACGGGATCACGTTGTCGAGCACGTCCTTGGCCCGGGTGATCAGCTGCTCGGCGTCGCCGCCGGCGGTGAACAGGCCGCCTGTCGCGGCGTTCGGGCCACGCAGGCCGGCCCCGTCGTCCCAGAACAGGTGGAGCAGCCCGTCGGCCACGCCCCGGGCCTCGGCCACCCAGCGGGCCTCGCCCGTGGCCTCGGCCAGCTTGGTGAAGGCGCTGGCCAGGGCGGCGTAGTCGGCGGCGTAGGCCAGGTGGTTGGCCCGGCCGCCCTGCCACGACCGCAGCCAGCGGCCGTCCTGGCGGCGCAGCGATGCGAGCAGGAAGTCGGCCCCCGTGCGGGCGTCGTCGAGCCAGTCGGAGCGGCCGGTGGCGGCCGCCGCCTCGGCCAGCGTGGCCAGGAACAGCCCGTTCCACTCGGTGAGGACCTTGTCGTCCAGGCCGGGCCGGACGCGGGTCTCGCGCCGCTCGAACAGGGCCTGGCGGGCGGCCTCGACCTCGGGGGGCCGGACGAGGTCGCCGCGGACCGGCCGGATGAGGATGTTGGCCCCCTCGAAGTTCCCCGCCGGGGTGACGCCGTACCAGTCGACGGCCGCGTCACCGCCCAGCTCCTGCACCTCGGCCCGCGACCAGACGTAGAACTTGCCTTCCACGCCCTCGGAGTCGGCGTCCTCGGAGGAGTAGAACCCACCCTCGGGGTGGCGCAGGTCGCGGCGGACGTAGTCGATGGTCTCGGAGGCGACCTGGAGATGGCGCTGCTCGCCGGTGACCTGCCAGGCGTGGAGATAGACACGGGCCAGCAGCGCCTGGTCGTACAGCATCTTCTCGAAGTGGGGCACCAGCCACTCCCGGTCGACCGAGTAGCGGTGGAACCCGCCACCGACGTGGTCGTAGATCCCGCCCGACGCCATGGCGTCGAGGGTGGTGGTCACCAACGCCAGGGGGGCCGACTCCTGGGTTCGCGCGTGCACCCGCAGCAGCAGCTCCAGCAGGTCGGGCTGGGGGAACTTGGGCGCCCGCCCGAAGCCTCCCCATTGGGGGTCGAACCGCTCCGCCAGCTGGGCCGCGGCCCGGTCGACGGCGTCGATCCCGGGGAGGTCGTCACCGGCGGCCTCGAACCGGCCCGACTCGTTGAGCAGCTCGGTGAGCTTGCCCGCCTTGGAGACGACCTCGTCCCGCCGCTCGCGCCACGCCTCCGCGATCCCTTCGCAGAGCTGGGTGAACGCCGGCATCCCCATGCGGGGGGTGTTGGGGTAGTAGGTCCCGCCGTAGAAGGGGTGGCCGTCGGGGGTGAGCCACACCGTCATGGGCCAGCCGCCGTGGCCGGACATGGCCTGCACCGCCTCCATGTACACGGAGTCGACGTCGGGCCGCTCCTCGCGGTCGACCTTGACGTTCACGAAGTTGCGGTTCATGACCTCGGCCGTGGCCGGGTCCTCGAAGGACTCGTGGGCCATGACGTGGCACCAGTGGCACGCGGCGTAGCCGACCGACAGCAGGATGGGCTTGTCCTCGGCCCTGGCCCGGGCGAACGCCTCGTCGCCCCAGGGGTACCAGTCGACGGGGTTGTCCTTGTGCTGCTGGAGGTACGGACTGGTCTCCTCGGCGAGACGGTTCATGGGCCCGAGCCTAGGGTTGGAACATGCCCCCGCTCGTCCGAGACGTGCTGGAGGTGCTGATCGTGGTGGCCGTGGGCGGGATGCTCTGGTCGGCGGTGACCCGCATCCGGCGGGGAGAGATGGCCGTGGTGCGTTGCCCCTCGTGCGGGCGGCCGTCGTCACGGGCCTACGAGCGCTGCCCCCGCTGCGGCGCCCGCCGGGAGGGCGGCTCGGGCGGGAGCTCTAGAAGATCTTGACCGGGGTGCCCAGAGGCACCATCGAGGCGAGGGCGGCGATGTCGTCGTTGGTCATGCGGACGCAGCCGTTGCTGGCCGGGGTGCCGATGAGGGCGGGGTTGTTGGTGCCGTGGACGGCGATCTGGCCGATGCCGCCGCCGAAGCTGTAGTGGACGTTGGAGAAGGCGGCCACGCTTATCTGGTGGGAGCCGTAGGGGCCGGACGTGTCCCGCAGGGCCACCACCCCGTCCACGAAGAACTCGCCGGTCGGGGTGGGCGTGGAGCTGAGCCCCGGCGCCACCGACGCCCGCAGCAGCACCCGTTCGCCGTCGTAGGCCGTGAGGGTGCGGCCGCCGAGGTCGATCACCACCCGCTGGGTGACCTGGCGCAGGGTCACGTCCGACGCCCGCACCCAGGCCGTGGCCTGGTTGGGACGGATCGAGACCTGCACGTTGAGCCAGTCGCCCTGGCGCCCGTGCACGAGGAAGACGACCGGCAGCCCCTCCCACGTGGGGTTGTCCAGCCAGTCGTCGGGCTCGGCCTGGTCGGGCGTGCTGAACAGCGGCACCTGCGACCCCTTGGCGTCGGCCACGGTGGTGGGGGAGGAGGCGGGCGGGGCGAAGCCGACCCGCAGCTTTCGGCCCCGGCCCCGGTCGACGACGACGGTGGTAGGGGGCTCGGGTTGGGGCGGCGGCGCCTCAGTGGTGGCGACGGGCTGGCCCAGGCCGGGGAGGGTCGGCGCCATGCCCAGGAGGTCGGACTCGCCCCGGTCGGTCGGCTCGGTCGAGGTCGGCCAGGTGATGGCGGCGAAGGTGATCACGCAGAAGATCGCCGTCAGAATCCCGAGGGAGGCCCTCCGTCCCGCTCCCAGCACGGCGCCACCGTACCCCTGGCTCCGCCGCTGAACAGACAGCGCCTGCGAGAATGGCGTCACTGTGGCGGCCATCCTGCTGGTGGAGGACGACCCGTCCGTCCGCGAGGCGGTGACGCTGGCCCTCGAGGGCGACGGTCACCGGGTGGAGACGGCGGTGTCGGGGGAGGAGGCCCTCAGCCGGTGGCGGCGGTCCCGCCCCGACCTGATCCTGCTCGACGTGATGCTTCCCGGCACCGACGGCCTGGAGGTCTGCCGCCAGGTGCGGCGGGACGACCAGGTGCCGATCGTCATGCTCACCGCCCGCTCTGACGCCATCGACGTCGTGCTCGGCCTCGAGTCGGGCGCCGACGACTACGTCACAAAGCCCTTCGAGACGCGCGTGCTGCTGGCGCGGGTGAAGGCGGTGCTACGCCGCCAGGCCCGCGAGCCCCAGGCCCGGGCCCTGCGGGCCGGCGACCTCGTCATCGACCCTGCGGCCATGACCGTCACCCGGGCCGGCGTGCCCGGCCCCGACGCCGCCGCGGGCGCCGAGATCAGCCTGACCCCGACCGAGTTCAAGTTGCTGTACGAGCTGGCCAAGCGTCCCGGGCAGGTGTTCACCCGGGCCATGCTCCTCGAACAGGTCTGGGACTACTCCTACCTGGGCGATTCGCGCCTGGTCGACGTGTGCGTCCAGCGTCTGCGGGCCAAGGTGGAGGACGACCCGGCCCGGCCCGTGCTGGTCCAGACGGTGCGCGGTGTGGGGTACAAGCTCGCCTCCTCGCCCGGCCTGTGAGAGGGTTCCGGGGACGCCTCGTCGCCACCTTCGGCCTGGTCGCGGCGGTCGTTTCCGCCGCCTTGGCCACCACCTCGTTCCTGGTCGTGCGCAAGGTCGTTCTCGACCGGGCCCGGGAGACGGCCGTCGACGAGGCGAGGGGGGCGGTGACGGAGGCGGTGGCGCGGCTGGCCGAGGGGGCCACCCCGGCCGAGGCCCGCTCCTTCCTGTCGAACCTGCCGGGGTTGAGCGGCGCCCAGGTCGTGGCCATCGGCGCCGACGGGTCGTTCGACACGACGTCGGTGTCACTGTCGCCGGCGTCCGTTCCCCCGCCGCTGGTCGAGGCGGCCCAGGACGGCCGGCTGGCGTGGGTGCGCACGGGGTCGGGGCGGGGAGACCACGTGGTCGTGGGCGGTCAGCTCCCGGGCGGGCCCCAGCTGTTCCTCTTCTTCCCCCTCGACGACGAGGCCGCCGACCTCGAGCTGCTCCGCAACGTGCTGGCGTCGGTGGGTGTGGGGATGGTGTTGCTGTCGGCCGTCGTCGGCGTGGTGGCGGCCCGGGGCGTGCTGCGCCCGTTGCGGCGGGCCCGGGTGGCGGCCCAGCGGATCGAGGTCGGCCTCCTGGGAACACGCATGCCCGAGAAGGGCAACGACGAGTTCGCCGACCTGGCCCGGGCCTTCAACCGCATGGCCGACGCCCTGGAACGGACGGTGGGCGAGCTGCGCACGCTCGAGGCCAGCCACCGCCGCTTCGTGTCCGACGTGTCCCACGAGCTGCGCACGCCGCTGACCGCCCTGACCACCGCAGCCGACGTGCTCGACGCCAACTCGGGCGGGCTCAACGACGCCGGCCGTCGATCGGCCCGGCTGCTGGTGGTGGAGTCCCGCCGGCTGGCGGCCATGGTCGAGGACCTCATGGAGGTTTCGCGCCTCGACGCGGGCGTGGCCGCCATGGCCTGGGATCCCGTGGACGTCCGGGAGCTGGTGGGCAAGGCCTTGGAGCTGCGGGGTTGGACCGGGCGGGTGGAGGTCGTGCCCGGCCCGCGGGTCGAGACGTGGGCCGACCCCCGCCGCCTCGACGGCATCGTGGCCAACCTGGTGGGCAACGCCCTCGAGCACGGCGAGCCGCCCGTGCGGGTGATGGTGAGCACGTCGGGCGACGACGTCATCCTCTCGGTCACCGACGCCGGACCGGGCATCCCCGCCGAGAAGCTGGAATCGATCTTCGAGCGGTTCTTCAAGGCGGACCCTTCCCGTTCGAGGGGAGGAAGCGGGCTGGGCCTGGCCATCGCCAGGGAGAACGCCCACCTCCACGGCGGCGACATCTTCGTGTCGAGCGAGCCCGGCCGGGGCAGCCGTTTCACGTGCAGGTTGCCGCTGCGCACGGAGCCGCCGCGCGACGGCGAGGCGCCCCGCGCGGTGGCTGTTGCCCAACCGTTACGAGGCGGCGATGGTTCGGAGAAGACGTCCCGTCACGATGCGGTCGTGGTCAGGCGCCGGAGGTCGCGATGAGAGGACGGCTGGCGGCGGCGATGGTCCTGGTGGCCGCCCTGGCGTGGAGCTGCGGCAGCGGCAGCACCGGAGGCGACGCCGGCTCGGTGCCGGACCGACCCACCACCACCGACGCCGGCTCTCCTTCCACGGAAGCCACCACCGGCGAGACGACGACCGTCCGGCTCTTCTTCACCCTGGGTGAGAAGGTCGGACCGGTCGAGCGGGCCGTCCCCCGCGTGAGCCGGATCGGCGCGGAAGCGGTCAAGGCGCTGCTCGCCGGCCCGAACGAAGACGAGCGCCGCAACGGCTACGCCACCGCCGTCCCCACCGGCACCCGCTTCAACAACCTCACGATCGAGGGCGGTGTGGCCCGGGTCGACCTGTCCCGATCCTTCGAGTCGGGCGGCGGCCTGGGCCTGAGCCTGCGCCTGGCCCAGGTGGTCTGCACCCTCGACGCCTTCCCGACCGTCGATGGCGTGCGGTTCGTGCTCGACGGCCGGCTCGTGGACGTGCTGTCCGGCGACGGCGTCGTCGTCGACAAGCCGGTGCGCTGCGACGACTACCGCGAGCACTTTGCCGCTCCCGGTGGCGGTCCGGCCCGACCGGCGGGGGTGTTCGGCGGCATCTGGCCCTTCGCCACCGCCGCCGAGGTGCGGGCCTACGAGGCGGGGTCGGAGCAGACGTTCCGCGACCCGGTGGCCACCGCCCGGGCCTTTGCCGAGCGCTACCTGGGCATCACCGGCGCGGTCACCTTCGACTTCCGTCCGTCCGGCAACGGCGCCGGAGACGTGCCCGTCGGGTTCCGGGGCGAGGCCGGCCGCCCCAGCAGCCAGCCCACGACGGTGGTGCAGGTGCGCCAGCTCGGCGCCGGAGGTGCGACCGGGGCGTGGACGGCGGTGGGGGCGACGTCACCCGACATCGAGGTCGACTCGCCCGCCACGGGCGGGACGATCTCGTCGCCCGTGGCCGTGACCGGCCGGGCCCGGGCCTTCGAGGGGACGGTGCAGGTCGAGGTGCGGGAGGACGGGATGACCTTCGGGCAGTCGCTCGGCTCGACGTTTGTGACGGGGCGGGGCGACGGCGTGCTCGGACCGTTCTCGGGGAGCGTCGCCTACCGGTCGCCGTCCAAGCCCGGCGG
>DASUXN010000232.1:0-3039 GCA_036377875.1 Acidimicrobiales bacterium | reverse complement strand
CGTCGGCCCCGTACTGTCGGAAGCCGTCGACGCAGACGGCGTTGTCGTGGGGCCAGACGGAGCCGAGCTGGTAGGAGAAGGGGTTGTAGGCGGGGTGTCGTGAGGAAAGGGTCCGGATTCCCCAGCCGCTCCACATGTCGTCCTGGAGCAGCCGCCGTACGACCGACACGGCCCGATCAGGCTCGACTGCGTGGGCCCACAGCAGGTGCCCGGGGTTGGAGGTGACGCTCTCGATCGGTCGCTTGTCGCCGTCGAGACCGAGGTAGTACGTGCCCTCCTCCTCCCACCAGAAGCGCTCCTCCAACAGCCCGGCGAGGTCGGACGCCTCCGCCCGGAGCCGCCGGGCGCCGGCGGCGTCGCCGTAGGCGTCCGCCAGGACGGTGGCCCACGCCCGCTTGGCCGCGATCACGTAGGCCTGGTGCTCGCACAGGGCTATGGGCAGGCCGGCGAGGTCACCCGTGGACGTGACGATGGCGTCCCCCGAGTCCTTCCAGCCCTGGTTGTAGTACCCCCCCTCCGCAGCTCTGGTCGCGTACTCCTGGAGCCCGTCGCCGTCGGGGTCTCCGTCCCGCTCGATCCAGGCCAGACAGCGCTCGACGTGGGGCCGTACCCGGTCGAGTTGGGACCGTTGGCCGTGCCATCGCCAGGCCTGAGCTGCCGTCCACACGTACAGGACAGTGGCCTCGTGAGTGCCGTAGTACGGCGTGTGCGGGACGAGGCCGAGCTGGGCCAGCTCGCCGTGACGGACCTCGTGGAGGATCTTGCCCGGCTGCATGTCCCGGGCGTCGTCGTAGCCGTCCGCCTGGCCGTCACCCAAGGCCTTGAGCGTTCCCGTCGTGATGTCGAGCGAGAGCGCCAGCGTCTGCAACGAGACGGTCAGCGAGTCGCGCCCGAACAGCGAGAGGAACCAGGGGACCCCTGCGGCGGGAACCCATCCCATGCCTTCCGGGTTGGTCCCGTCTCGCGACGCGAGCCGCAGGCCGGCGAGGTCCGAGATGGCCCGTGCCGCGATCGCCGTCACCTCCGAGTTGTCGGTGGTGAAGCGGGTGCTGCTCGCCGCCCACGCCAGCCGGGCCCGATCCCGCTCGGATTCGCCCATGAGATCGTGGCAGGCGCGAACAGGGAAGCGGTGGGTTCGTCCGTCCAATGACGGGAGCCAGAAGATGCATGTCTGCCAGGACTCGCCGGGCCACAGGACGATGCCGAACCTGAACCATCCGTTGGCGTACTCGGGCGGCGTCTCGGCGCCTTTTGTCACGACGCGCAGGGCCCGGGCGAAGCCTCGGTTCTCGTAGGTCGTCGTTCGCGTGCAGTTCGATTCGTCCCACGTCTCCTGGGTGCGTCCCCGGTGAATGAGCGTGCCCTGCTTGACATCGAAGATGTCCGCGAAGTCCGACTCCATGCTGACCCTCAGGTCGAACCGGAGCGGGAACCGCGAGTGGTTGACGACCCAGTAGTCCTCGTGGACCCCGCCACCGACGGTGCGGTCGAGCCGAAGGTGAACCTGACCCTCTTCCACCGTCTCCGCCATGGTGGGGAACCGGCCGTTCACGAACTCGAAACGAGCGGAGTAGTGCTCGACTTCGGAGCTGTTGACCAGGACCGGGGCCACTCCCCCGAGGCGGAGCCGGTACCCGGAGACAAGACGAGTGTCGGCGACGAAATACCCCTGCTCCTCGGTGCCCGACAACCGACCGGCCGGGTCGGATACGAGGACCTCGTCGTCGGTAAAGATGGAGATGACCGGAGGTCCCACGGGAACGTCCACGGGCGCCATTCTGGTCGCACCGGGCATGTCGGGGAGAGGGTAGGAGCACCACCGTCCGCCGACCGCCGCTACCCCTACCCAACCGTGTGGCCGGTAGCGACCGGCTGACGACCCTCGCACCTGTCTGTTCAACCCCGAGGGCGGAATCGATGCTACGTGTCGCGTGCATCCTCGTGGCGCGCCGTCCCCGCCCCGCAGCCTGACGCGTAGTAGACCGGTGGCCGGTGAGAGGGGCGGCCACCGGCTCGCGGCTTGACCAGTGGTTCGAGGTATCCGGTCGCGGCTCGACGGTGCGGAGAGAAATCCGGGGCGGTCTCACCACCTTCTTCACGATGGCCTACATCGTCGTGCTCAACCCGATAATCCTCTCGGGGGCGACGGACGCCGACGGCCGCAGGCTCGACTTCGCCGAGCTGACCACGGCAACAGCCCTGGTCGCGGCGGTCATGACCCTGGCCATGGGAGTTCTCGGCCGCTATCCGATCGCCATCGCCGCCGGCCTGGGCCTGAACGGGGTGGTGGCGTTCCAGCTGGCGGGTCAGATGTCGTGGCCGGCGGCCATGGGGATCGTCGTCATAGAGGGCCTGGTCATCGCCGCCCTCGTGCTGTTCGGCTTCCGGGAACGGGCCTTCGACGCCATCCCGCTCGCCCTGAAGCAGGCCATCAGCGTGGGCATCGGGCTGTTCATCGCCTTCATCGGCTTCGTGGACGCCGGGTTCGTGCGCCGCAACCCCGACGCCCTGGGCACACCCGTGCCCGTCAACCTGGGCGTGGGCGGACGCCTGCTGGGCTGGCCCACGCTGGTTTTCGCCGTGGGCCTGATCCTCACCGCCATCCTGCTCGCCCGGCGGGTACGGGGGGCGATCCTCATCAGCATCCTCGCCACCACCGCCTTCGCCATCGTCCTCAACGCCATCGTCGACGTGCCCGCCCAGTTCGGCCCCGAGGGCGCCTACACCCCCACCGGGTGGGGACTCAACGTTCCCCGCTTCCCCGACGACCTGTTCTCCGCACCCGACTTCGGTCTGCTGGGGGCCTTCAGCCTGGGCGGGTCGTTCGCCGAGGTCGGAGTGATCAGCGCCATCCTGCTCATCTTCACGCTGATGCTGGCCGACTTCTTCGACACCATGGGCACGGTCGTGGGCGTGGGCCGCGAGGCCGACCTGCTCGACGACCAGGGTCGCCTGCCCGGCATGCGCCGGGTGCTGCTGGTCGATTCCCTGGCCGCCGCGGTCGGGGGCGCCGCCTCGGCCTCCTCCAACACCTCCTAC
>DASUXN010000231.1:0-3376 GCA_036377875.1 Acidimicrobiales bacterium | reverse complement strand
GAGGAGACAGGATGCCCGTACCGCAAGATCCGGCACCCGAACTTCAGCAGTACGCCCACCCCGAGCGCCTCGTGACGACCCAGTGGCTGGCCGACAACCTCGAGAACCCCGACGTGGTCGTGGTGGAGTCCGACGAGGACGTCCTCCTCTACGACACCGGCCACATCCCCGGGGCGATCAAGGTCGACTGGCACCTCGACCTCAACGACCCCGTCACCCGCGATTACGTGGACGGGGAGGGCTTCTCCCGTCTGTGCTCGAAGAACGGGATCCGCCGCGACTCGACCGTCGTCTTCTACGGGGACAACTTCAACTGGTGGGCGGCCTACGCCCTGTGGGTGTTCACCCTGTTCGGCCACGAAGATGTCCGGCTGCTCAACGGCGGGCGCATGAAGTGGATCTCGGAAGGCCGTGAGCTGACGACCGACGTGGTCAAGCGGGAGCCCACCGACTACCCGGTCGTCGAGCGCAACGACGCCCCCATCCGGGCGTTCCGCGACGACGTCAAGGGCCACATCGGCAAGCCCATGGTCGACGTGCGGTCGCCGGGCGAGTACTCGGGTGAGCTGCTGCACATGCCCGACTACCCCCAGGAAGGCGCCCTCCGGGGCGGCCACATCCCGGGCGCCAAGAGCAAGCCTTGGAAGAACGCGGCCAACGAGGACGGTACGTTCAAGGGGGCCGACGCCCTGCGGGCCATCTACGGCGACGAGCTCGGTCTCAAGCAGGATGACGACGTCGTCGTCTACTGCCGCATCGGCGAGCGGTCGAGCCACACGTGGTTCGTCCTCACCCACCTGCTCGGCTACAACCAGGTCCGCAACTACGACGGATCGTGGACGGAGTGGGGCAACCTCGTGGGCGCCCCGATCGAGAAGAGCTTCTCGCCCACGTAGCCCGGCCACGAGGGTCCACCGGCTCGGCCACCGCCACGGGTACGGTTCCCGGCGGTGGCCGAGTCGCGCAGTACGGCGCCTCCCGAGATCTCGATACGCCGGATCCGGTGGGCACGGTTCCTACGGCGGGTCTTCTTCCTGCTGATCTGCGGAATCCTCGTGGCCGGCGCGATGGACGTGTTCGGGCCGAAGTCGGGCGAGGCGACCGCGTCGGGCGGGGGCTACGAGCTGACCGTCACCTACGACGAGCGCATCCGCCCCGGGCTGGCGACGTCGCTGGAGGTCGAGCTGCAACGGGACGGCGGGTTCCCCGGCTCGGTGGCGGTGTCGTTCACGTCCGACTACTTCGACATCCTCGACCTGAACGGGGTGGACCCGGAGCCGCTGGGCGGCACGTCGACCGAGAACGAGGAGATCCTCTACTTCGAGGCGCCCAAGACGAGCGACACGATGACGATCGGCTTCGACGCCCGCGCCCAGCCCGACGTGCAGGTGAAGCGGGTCAAGGCGACGGTCGCGGTGCTGGACGACGCCGGCCGGCCCCTCGCCTCGACCCGGATCGAGACATTGGTGATGCCCTGAGATGACTGCTGACCAGGTCCGGGGTTGGCGGCCGACGCCCCGGTTGTCGACGCAGAAAAGCAGCTCGGACGTAGTCGGCCGCCCAGCCCCGCCGCGGCTTATACGAAGGTCAGCAGTCAGCTGATGGAGCTGATTGTCCGGGCCACGGTTGTCTACTTCTTTCTCTGGATGGTCGCCCGGGGCGTGGGCAAACGCGAGCTCAGCGAGATGACGGCCTTCGAGCTGATCCTGTTGGTGGTGATGGGCGACCTCGTCCAGCAGGGTGTCACCCAGGAGGACATGTCGATCACCGGGGCCGTCCTCGTGATCAGCACGCTCGCCTTCTGGATCACGGTCATGTCGTACCTGTCGTTCAAATTCCGCAAGACCCGCACCGTCTTCGAGGGCATCCCCGTGGTGATGGTGCGCAACGGTGAGCCCCTGGAGCAGGTCATGCGGCTCGAGCGGCTCACCATGGACGAGCTGCGGGAGGAGGCCCGCACCCAGGGAATCGACGACCTCAGCACCGTGAAGATGGGCGTCCTGGAGCCGGACGGCAAGTTCTCGTTCCTCACGGACGGGGGCCCCAACCAGCAGGGCGACGACGAAAATCCGGCTGTATAGGGCAAAAGAGCCTGTTCCCATCGGGCGAGGCTGTGCGTACACTGTGGACCGTCGTGTACGAGATGTCGATCGAAGTACTGGACGGGCAGTACTCCGCGAGCCTCTGGGCCGAGGCCCACGGCGACAGCCTGATCCAGGCCGCCATTCTCCACGGGGCCACCGACTGGGATCTCCACCACCTGCGCTGGGGCGTGGTGCTGGAGCTGAGCTTCGACAACGAGGCCCAGTGGGAGCAGTTCCGCACCGACGCGGCAGTGGACGCCGCCCTCGACGCGGTTCCCAACCAGGACGGGCTTCTGATCTACCGCGGGCGGGGCGGAAGCTCGACGCCGCGGGAGCCTCGCCGGCCCCGGCCGCTGGCCGGTGCGGGCGCCGCCGCTCTGCCGCTGCCCTTCGACGACTGGCAGCTCGTCGAGGCACCGGCGCCGCCTACCCGCCTCCTCGCCCTGCGCTAGAGAGGGCCGCGGCCGCGGCCAGCAGGCCGGCCACGAGCAGGGGCAGGCCGATCGAGAAGATCCCGAGCATGCCGATGGGCAACAGGACGAGCGCGGCCACTGCCAGCAGCGCGATCCGCACCGGTCCGTCGGCCAGCAACGACCCGATCCCGGCGGAGAGGGCGCCGATGCCCATGAGGCCGGCGAAGGTCGCCACTCCGGCCAACTCGTTGTTGCCCTCGGACGCGGCGATGACGACGTAGACGCCGGTCATGGCGGTGGCGATCACGGCGGCGATGATGCCGGCGATGGACGGTCGCTCAGGCACGGCCGACCAGGGCGGCGGCCACCACGCCGAGCACGACCGGCAGCAGCCAGATGGCGGGCTGGACCTCGCCGACGGTGACGTAGGTCGCGGCCCAGGTGGTCATGCCTGCTCCCAACCCGGCGGCGGCGCCCCACGCCGCTCGACCGGCGCGGCTCGAGCGGCGGGCGGCCCACACGTGGGCCGGCGCCAGCAGGGGCAGGACGAGGAAGCCCACCCACGAGACCAAGAGCAGGGCGGTGACGAGGCCCAGCACCACCTTCTTGAGCATCACGACCGCTATCATACAAACGTATGACCGATACCCGCCAGCGGTTGCTCGACGGCGCCGCCACGTGCATCCGGGAACGGGGCGTCGCCTCCGCCAGCTCCCGGGCCATCACCGTCACCGCGGGCGTGAACCTGGCCGCCATCACGTACCACTTCGGTTCCAAGGACGACCTCGTGGCGGAGTCGCTCCTGACGACGATCCGCACCGCACTGGAACCGGCTCTCGCCGTCCTCGGCCGCGACGACCTCGACCCGCCCTCCCGCAC
>DASUXN010000230.1:0-4511 GCA_036377875.1 Acidimicrobiales bacterium | reverse complement strand
CCGTCCCTCCGATCACGCGGCCCTCACTCGCTCGACGACCTGGCCCGCCAGCTCCGGGAACGGGGCGTGACCGTCGTAGACGGCGACCTGGTGGGCGACGAGAGCCGGTACGACAACCGCCGGTCGGCGCCCGGCTGGCGGGACATCCACGTGCCGACGTTCGTGGGCCCGCTCTCCGCCCTGGCTGTCGACGGCAACCGGCTGCGCCCTGACCCCGACTATGTGAGCGACCCCGCTCTCGGAAACGTCGCCGCCCTGCGGGACTCGCTCAGACGGGCGGGCATCGCCGTGACCGGCGGCGACCAGTCGCGGCCGGCCGCCCCCGAGGCTGTGGCACTGGCCTCGATTCAGTCGCCGCCGGTGTCGTCGTTGGTGGCCGACATGCTCCGGCGCAGCGACAACTTCGCCGCCGAGCTCCTGCTCAAGGAGGTCGGCTGGCGGGCGACGGGCAAAGGCACGACGGCGGACGGGGCGGCGGCCGCCCACGAGGCCATGGCCGCCCTCGGGGTGACGCTGTCCGGTCGCAGCGCCGACGGGTCCGGCCTCAGCCGTGACAACGCCCGGCCGGTGCGGGAGTGGCGCGAGCTGCTGGCCGCCGTCCGTTCCCAGCCGTGGGGCGAGCAGCTCGTGAAGGGACTCCCGTTGGCAGGGCGGTCGGGCACCCTGGAGTTCCGGTTCCGGGGGACGGCAGCCGAGGGCACGGTCCGGGCCAAGACGGGGTCGGTGCGGGAGTCGCGGGCGCTCTCCGGCTATCTCACCACCACGGGCGGGAGCACGGTCGTGTTCTCCCTCGTCGTCGCCGGGCCGACTGCGGCGGGCGCCCTCGGCGCCATGGACGCCCTGGTGGCCGCCATGGTCTTCAACCCGGCCTAGCCGCCCCGCCGTCTAGATTCCGCGCCGTGGCCGCCGTTCGCGCCCTGCGGGGCGCCACCACCGTCGACGCCGACACCGAGGAGCAGATAACCGACCGCGTCCAGACCTTGGTCGGGGCCATGCTGGAACGCAACGGCATCGACAAGGACGACCTCATCAGCGTGATCTTCACCGCCACCGACGACCTGGTGTCGCTGTTCCCGGCGGCGGCGGCGCGAGGTGCCGGCCTGGGCGACGTCCCCCTGCTGTGCGCGCGGGAACTGGCCGTTCGCGACGCCACCCCCCGCTGCATCCGGGTCCTCATGCACCTCACGACCGACACGCCCCCTTCCCAGCTCCGCCACGTCTACCTCGAGGGCGCCAAGGGCCTACGGGATGACCTCCCCGGCTGACGTACCGGCCGGACGCCGGGCCGCAGTCGTCGGGACGGGCCTGATCGGCGGGTCCATCGGTCTCGCCCTTCGGGCCAAGGGTTGGCACGTGACCGGCCGTGACGCCGATCCCGTGCGGGCCGAGCGGGCTCTCGAGCTGGGCGCCCTCGACGCGGTGGGCGACGATCCCGACGCCGCCATCACCTTCGTGGCCACGCCCGTGTCCGGCATCGTCGAGGAGGCCCGTCGGGCCCTCGCCCACGGGCATGTGGTGACCGACGTCGGCAGCGTGAAAGCGCCCATCGTGGCCGGCGTGGACGACCCCAGGTTCGTGGGCGGCCATCCCATGGCGGGCTCGGAGCAGGAGGGGGTCGACGGGGCGTCGGCCGATCTGTTCGCGGGGGCGACGTGGGTCCTCACCCCCCGGCTCGACACCGACCCCGACGCCTACACCGCCGTGCGCTCGGTGGTGACCGCTCTGGGCGCCGAGGTCCTCGCCCTCCCCCCCGAGCGCCACGACGACCTTGTCGCCACCGTCTCCCACGTTCCTCACCTGGCCGCCGCCGCCCTGATGGTGCAGGCCGCCGAGGGGGCCGAGGAGAACGCCGCCATCCTCCGCCTGGCCGCGGGCGGGTTCCGGGACATGACCCGCATCGCCGCCGGCGCCCCCGGCATCTGGCCCGACATCTGCGCCGAGAACCGGGGGGCCATCGTCAAGGCTCTCGACACGCTGATCACCGCCCTGTCGAACATGCGCGACCTGGTCGTCCTGGGCGACCGCCCTGGGCTGCTGTCGGCCCTGGAACGGGCGCGCTACGCCCGTACCAACCTGCCCGCCCAAGGGGACCGTCCGGCCACGCTGGCCGAGGTACGGGTGCCAGTGCTCGACCGGCCCGGAGTGCTGGCCGAGGTCACCACGCTTCTCGGCGAGCTGGGCGTGAACATCCTCGACATCGAGATCGCCCATTCCACCGAGGGGCCCCATGGCGTGCTCGTGATGGTGGTGGACGCCGAGGCGCTGGGCCTCGTGCGGGGCGCCCTGTACGCCCGCGGCTTCCGCCTCTCGGCCCGGCGGCTCGACCCGTGATCGTCCAGGGCGGGCGGCCGCTGCGGGGCAGGCTGCGGGTGCCGGGGGACAAGTCGATCTCCCATCGCGCCCTGCTCCTGGCCGCCCTGGCCGAGGGCAGGTCCACGGTGCGGGGACTGTCGGCCGGAGACGACGTGGCCCGCACGCGGTCGGCCATCGTCGCCCTGGGGGCGGAGGTGGACGGCGACCGAATCACCGGAGGACGCTCACGGCTGCACGAACCGGCCGACGTCGTCGACGTCGGCAACTCGGGCACGTCGATCCGCCTCCTGGCCGGGATCTGTGCGACCGTTCCGGGCATGACCGTGCTCACCGGCGACGATTCCATCCGCCGCCGGCCCATGGACAGGGTGGCGGGCCCGCTGCGGGAGATGGGCGCCCACCTCGAGGGCCGCGACGGCGGCCGCCTGCCCCCGCTGGTCGTGCGGGGAAGCGCCCTGAAGGGCATCGACTACCGGCTGCCGGTGCCGTCCGCCCAGGTCAAAGCGGCCGTGCTCCTGGCCGGCCTGGCCGCCGAGGGTGAGACGGTGGTGCGGGAGGACGTTCGTACCAGGGCGCACACGGAGGAGATGCTGGCCATGGCCGGCGCCGACGTGGACGTCGAAGACGGGGGGCTCACCACCCGGGTGCGGGCGGGTGACCTCCGGCCCTTCGAACTGGACGTACCGGGCGACCCGTCACAGGCCGCCTTCTGGCTGGTGGGGGCGGCGTTAGTCCCCGACAGTGACGTGGTCGTGGAGAACGTCTACCTCGGCCCGGCGCGGGCCGGCTTCCTCGACGTTCTCGTCCGCATGGGCGCGCAGGTCGAGCGGGGCGACGGGAACGACGTGCGCGTCCGCCACGCCGGCCCTCTCCGGGCGACCGAGATCGGCGGCGACGAGATTCCCGGTCTCATCGACGAGATACCGATCCTCGCCTTGGCGGCCGCCTGCGCCGAGGGGACCACGGTCGTTCGCGATGCGGGCGAGCTGCGGGTCAAGGAGAGCGACCGCATCGCCGCGGTGGCGGCCCAGCTGGGAGCCCTGGGGGTGCGGGTCGAGCCCCGGCCCGACGGGCTGGTCGTCCACGGCCCGGCCTCGCTCAGGGGCGCGGGCGTCGAGTCCGGCGGAGACCACCGCATGGCCATGGCCCTGGCCGTGGCGGCTCTGGCGGCGACGGGCGAGACGACGATCGAGGGATGGGACGCCGTGGCCACGAGCTATCCGGGCTTCGAGGACGACCTGGCGGCGCTGACGTGCGGGTGATCGCCATCGACGGGCCCGTCGGATCGGGCAAGTCGACCGTGGCCAAGGCCGTGGCCGAGCGGCTCGGGCTGGAGATGCTGGAAACGGGGGCGATGTACCGGGCGGTGGCGGCGGCAGCTCTCCGACGAGGCATCGAACCCGGCCCCGAGACCGCGACCGACATGGCCCGCTTGGCCCGTGAGCTCGATCCCACCGCCGCCGGCGAAGCCGATCTCCGCAGCGCCGCCGTCAACCGGGTCGTCAGCGCCGTGGCCGCCCAGGCCGAGGTCCGCTCGGAGCTGGTGGCCCTTCAGCGGCGGTGGGTGACGGCGCGCGGCGGGGGAGTGGTGGAGGGGCGCGACATCGGCACCGTCGTCTTTCCCGAGGCCAGTGTGAAGGTCTTCCTCACCGCCTCCGAGGAGGAGCGGGCCCGCCGCCGGGGCGCCGACGAGACAGCCGCGGACATCGCCAGGCGGGACGAGCTCGACTCGAGTCGCGCCGTGTCGCCTCTCGTGGCCGCAGCGGACGCCCTGGTGATCGACAGCACGGGCCGGTCCATCGACGACGTCGTCGATCAGATCGTGGAGGCGGTCGCCCGCGCCGGGGCAGGGCGGTCGTGATCCTCTACCGGGTCGTCTGGTACCTCGTCGCCGCCATCCTGAAGCTCTACTGGCGGGTGACGTGTGAGGGCGGGGAACACGTTCCCAAGGACGAGCCGTTCGTGCTCGCGCCCGTCCACCGGTCGTTCCTCGACTTCGCCATCGTCTCGTGCGTGACGCGACGTCGCCTCTGCTACATGGCCAAGGACTCGATCTGGAAGTACCCGTTCTTCAACCGCTTTCTCTATGCCCTCGGCGCCTTTCCGGTGCGCCGGGGTGGTCCCGACCGGGAAGCCATGCGGCGTTGCGTGGCGGTGATCGAGCGAGGCGAGCCGGTGGTGATGTTCCCGGAGGGCAC
>DASUXN010000229.1:0-11999 GCA_036377875.1 Acidimicrobiales bacterium | reverse complement strand
CGCACTGGGCCGAGGGCTGGCTCCTCGGGGCCTTCTTCGTCGCCTCCGGCGTGCTGCTGGTCGGCCAGGCCGCAGTCGTCGCACTACGGCGGTCGCCGGCCGCCTACGCGTCGGTGCTGGCCTCGACCGCGGTCTTCGTCGTCCTGTACTTCCTGGCCCGCGAGGTGGCCCTGCCCCTCGTCGACCACCGGGACCCCTACCTCCTCGAGGACGTGCCCGTGAAGGTCGCCGAAGGGGTGGCCGCCCTGATAGCCGGATTGTCGCTGGTCAGGGCCCGGGTGGCCCGACCGGCACCCGTCCTCGTGATCTCATCCACTCGGGCCGCCGGCCTCGTAACGTCAGCGTGATGGGACCGCTCAGCGACTACAGCGATGCGGCCCTGGTTCTGGCCGTCGGCCGGTGGCGGGAGGACGCCTTGGCCGAGGCGTACCGGCGCCACGCCGGCGCCTCGTTCGCCCTGGCCCGGCGGCTGCTCAACGACCGCCAACTGGCCGAGGAGGTCGTGCAGGAGGTTTTCATCCGGCTGTGGCACCGCCCCGACCGGTTCGACCCCGAACGCGGGTCGCTGCGGTCGTACCTCCTCGCCCAGACCCACGGCCGGTCGGTCGACCTGCTGCGGTCGGAGACGTCGAGGCGGCGGCGGGAGGAGCGCGACGCCCGGGAGACGGCCGAGAGCGCGCCGGACATCGAACGCGAGGTCGTCGACCTGACCGTGGCCGAGCGCATGAAGGACGTGGTGGCGACGCTGCCGGCCGACGAGCGGCGCGCCATCGAGCTGGCGTATTTCGGGGGGCACACGTACCGGCAGGTGGCGGTCCTGCTGGACGCACCGGAGGGGACCGTGAAGAGCAGAATCCGCTCCGGGCTGAAGCGCATGCGCACCAGCCTGGTTGATGCGGGGATGGGGACGTCATGGGACGAGAGCTGAACCACGCCGAGCTGCAGGAGCTCCTCGGCGCCTACGCCCTCGACGCGGTGGACGATGCAGAGCGCCACGCCGTCGAGGACCACCTGGACATGTGCCGGCAGTGCCGGGCCGAGGTGAGCGAGCACCGTGAGGTGGCCGCCCACATGGGCGCGGGCTGGATGCCGGCGCCGGAGGGCGTGTGGGACCGCATCGCCGGCGCCCTCGAAGAGACCCCGCCGGCCATGCGACCGGTCGTGTCGATGGACGACGCCCGCGAGCGCCGCCGGCGCCGGTCGCTGACCGGCCCGATGAGGGCGGTGGCCGCCTTGGGCGCGGCCGCAGCCGTGGCCATGGTCGCCGTGCTCGGCTACACGATTGTGGACACCAAGGAACGGGTCGGCGATGTGGCGCAGTCCCTCGAGGGCAACGTCGCCCGCACCGCCGAGGCCGCCGCCCGCCGCCCCGACGCCCGCACCGTCGAGCTCAAGTCGACCAGCGGCGCTTTGACCGCGGAGGCCGTCCTCCTCGGCGACGGCACCGGCTACCTGGTCGACGCCAACCTGCCCCAGCTCCCGCCCGACCGCACGTACCAGCTGTGGGCGGTGGTCGGTCAGAACAAGATCTCCGTCGGCGTGCTCGGCCCGCGGGCGGGACCGGTCGCCTTCCACACATCGGGCGACGTGGCCGCCCTGGCCATCACCGAGGAGGTGGCCGGGGGCGTGGTCGTGTCCCAGGCCACGCCGACCGTGGTGGGGGTCATCGCCTAGATCGGCGGCGCCCGCGTACCGTCGGGCGCGTGCGCTTCTCGTCCGTCCACCGCTACACGTTCGACTGCCGGGGCTGGGTCGCCATCGACGGCGCCCTCGACCGGCAGACGGTCGCCGACCTGCGGGCCGCCGTCGCGGCGAAGGGCTTGGCCCCCGCGGGCACGACGGTGGCCTCCCAGCGGTTCGGCCAGGACGGGGAGATGTTCCGCTGGGACCGCCGCTTCCGTGACCTCCTCGACCACCGCCTCGTCCTGGACGCGCTCGCCCAACTGGTCGGGCCCCGGCCCCGCCTCGACCACGCCTACGGGATCCGCATGGCGCCCGGGACGTCGGGCCTCGGCCTGCACGGGCCCGAGCAGCCCTTCGACCCGTCGCAGTTCTACGTCCATCGAGGCGGGCGCATGTGGAACGGGATGGTCGCCTTCTCGTGGGCCCTGACCGACGGGAAGCCGGGCGATGGCGGGTTCGGCTGCATCTCGGGCAGCCACCGGGCCGAGGAGCCCGTGCCTCCGGGGGCGGACGGGCTGGTGGAGGAGGTCCCCCAGGCGGCGGGATCGCTGCTCGTGTTCACCGAGGCGCTGTTCCACCGCACGTTGCCGTGGAACGGGCAGGGGGAGCGGCAGTGCCTGCTCTACAAGTACTGCCCGGGCAACTCGGCATGGGGCGCCGACCCTCCCGTGCCGCCCGACGTGGTGGCGCAGCTCACACCGCGCCAGCGGCTGCTGGTCGAGCGGCCGTACGTGGCGGGCCGGCCGCGGCTGTAGCGCTCAGGCGGCGCGCTGGAGCTCGCGCAGCTCCCGGTAGCCGAGAAGGACGACCCCCGCCCGCTGCACGAGCGCGCCCAGGGCGCCGGGGCTGGTCACGAGGTCGAGGTCGTCGACGCAGGCCCCCCAGTCGGGGGCCAGCGAGCGCAGCTCGGCGGTGTCGATGGCGGGGTGGACGTAGACCTCCGTCACGCCCGGCTGGAGGTCGGTGATCGCTCGCTCGATGGCCCGGCGGCTGCCCACGCCCCGCACCCGCACGAAGTGGTCGGGGAAGACGACCCCTTCCTCGGTGGCGAGCTGGCGGAACGGGAAGCCGGCCGCCTTCTCCGTCTCGTTGGTGCCGAGTCGGATGGGCAGCCGGAACTCGGCCGCCATCTCCAGGTAGACGTCGAAGAACTCGGGACGCAGCTCGAGGGCGGCGAGGTGGGAGTCGAGGTGGCTGACGTCGAAGCCCCAGTAGATGGCCCGCTCGATCTGGGCCCGGCATTCCTTGCGCACCTCGTCCACGTCGGCGTGGTCCCAGACGTCGTCGAGGGTCCGGGGGAAACCACCGTCGCCGTCGAGCAGCGAGGGGGCGTGGGTGATCGGCCCCCAGCGGTACAGGTCGTGTTCGGCGTTGAGGGTGAGGTGGACGCCCACGTCCTCGCCCCGGTAGCGGGCGGCCGCCTCGCGGGCCCACGGGCACGGCACCATGAGGCTGGCGCTGGTGGCGACGCCCTCCCGCAGGGCCTGGTAGACGCCCACGTTGGAGGCGTGGCTCTTGCCCAGGTCGTCGCAGTTGACGATGAGGAGGCGGGCGTCGGGAGGGTGGCCGAGGCGTTCGGCGAGGTTGGCCATCTGCTTCCGACGGTAGTGGCCTTGGCCCGCCGGGATCGGCTCAGCCGGCGGCGAGGTGCGCTACGGGCACGGCCGAGGCGGCGGCGGCCAGGCCCTCGGGGTTGCGGGTGGAGACGCCGGCGGCGAAGGGGAGGGTCGAGCGCAGGCCGCGCTGAACCCAGGCGACGGCGAGCGGAGCGTGGCGGGCGTCGACGCCGGGGTCGACGGTGCCGGCCGACACCAGCTGCACGGTGGCCCGCCGCACCCGTTCGGGGTCGGGCTCGATGCCTGCCGCCCGGGAGCGATGGACGAGGTGGGAGGCGACCAGCTCGAGCTCGTTGCGGCCTCGGGCGATCGAGGCGGTCAGGGCGGGGACGGCGGCGGCCAGGATCCACATCGGCGTCCGCTTGGCGAGGAAGCGCAAGGGACCGAACCGCCGGGCGACCTTGGTGGCCAGGGCGGTGGCGGTGGCCCCACCGAGCAGGGGCGACTTGGGACGTTCGCCCAGCGCCTCCGCCAGGCGGGTGGTGTTGGACACGGGTTGGGGCTGGGCCAGGGCGCCGGCCACAGCCTTGCGGCTCAGCGCCCGCAGCGGCGCCTCCAGGGCGTCGGCCACCCCCGACGCGGTGAAGGAGCCGGCTCGCCTGGCCGCCCCGACGGCGCTGCGCACCACGGCGCCCACACCCCCGTCGTCGTCTGGTTCCGGAGTGGTCGCCGCCGGGCGGGAGAGGGTGCTGGTCACGGTTGAAACGCTACCCACCGCGGGCGGCGTCACACTTTCGTCAGCACGACCGCCGCGTTCTGCCCTCCGAAGCCGGCGGCGTTGACCACGACCGTGCGCGCGGGAGCGCGGCGGGACTCGCCGGCGACGTGGGCCGGGCCCGTGCAGGCGGGATCGACGTCGGCCAGGTTGCGCGTCGGCGGGAGGGCCTGGTCGCGCAGGCCGAGCACCGCCACCAGGACACCGAAGGCGCCGGCCGCCCCCAGGCCGTGGCCGAGGGCGCCCTTGGGGGCGGTGACGGCGACCGACGGCAGGTGGTCGCCGAAGACGGCGGCGAAAGCCCGGACCTCGGCCTCGTCGCCGGCCCGGGTGGCGGTGGCATGGGCCACGACGGCGTCCACGTCGGTGGCGGGGCAGCCGGCGTCGGCCAGCGCCCGGCGCAGGGCGGCGGCCGTGCCCCGGCCTTCGGGGTGGGGGGCGGTGACGTGGTGGGCGTCGGCCGAGCGGCCGCCTCCGGCGACCACCGCGAGGGGCGTGACGCCCCGGGCCACGGCCCGCTCGAGGGGCTCGAGCACGAAGGCGGCGGCGCCCTCGGAGGCCACCATGCCCGTACGGCACCGGTCGAAGGGCCGGCATGCGGCAGCCGGGTCGTCGCCCGCCCGGGCCAGGGCGCCGGCGTTGGCCAGAGAGCCGAGCAGGACGGGGGACAGGGCGGCGTCCGTCCCTCCCGCCACCACCACGTCGGCCTCACCGTGCTGGACGAGGCGCAGGCCGTCGATCACCGCTTGGATCCCGGCCGCACAGGCGCCCACCCCGCCCAGGACCGGCCCCCGTATTCCCAGCTCGATCGACGGCTGGCAGGCGGCCATGTTCGGCCCGAACATGGGCGTGAAGTAGGGGTTGACCCGGGTGGGGCGGGACATGGCCGCGGTGGCGGCCGCCTCGGCCTCGATCAGCCCGCCGGCGCCGGTGTGGATGACGAGCCCGGCGTCCCCGGCGTCGTCGATGGCGGCGTGTTCCAGGGCCAGGCGGCAGGCGGCCACGGCGAACTGGCTGAACCGGCCCATGTGGGCCGCCGCGAAGCGCTCCATGTAGCGGCACGGGTCGAAGCGGTCGACGGCGGCCACCACCTGGCAGCCGGCGGCCCGCAGCCGTTCCGGCGCGGCCACGGTGGCGGACTCGCCGGCGAGCAGCGCCCGCCACGTCTCGGCCGCATCGCCCAGGGGCGTGACGGCGCCCAGCCCGGTGATGGCGACGGCGCGAGGAGCGGGCATCGGCGGCGACGCAGGCTACCGTTGCCGCCGATGACCAGCGCCATCACCCGGCAGGAGGTGGAGCGCCTGTCGGCCGAGTTGGCCGCCCTGGCCGAGCCCCACCGGCTCCTCATCCTCCGCCACCTCCGGCGGGGCCGCCGCACCGTCGGCTTCCTGGCCCGGGCGTGCGAGATGACCCAGCCGCTCACCAGCCACCACCTGGCCGTGCTGCTGGAGGCGGGATTGGTCACGCGTGAGCGGCGAGGGCCGTTCACTTGTTACGCCGCCGACCCGCGGCGCGTGCGGGAGGTGCACCGCCGCCTCGGGAAACTGGCGGGCGCCGAGGGCGCGGTCGCCGAGGCCGCACTGCGAGCTGCCGACAACCCGTGCTGAGCCCGCCGGCCTCGGCGGACGGCCAAGCCGGCCGCGGCGTTCAGGCCACGCAGGCCGGCCACGCCCCCGATCTCGTCCTGGAGCCGTGGCTGGGGACCGAGGTGCGCTGCTACGCCAACCGGGTCCGCACGATCGTCGAGGCCCTGGACCGGGCCGTGCGCCTGTTCCCCGACCGGGTGGCGCTGGAGGTGCCCGAGGGCGACGTCACCTACGCCGACCTGGCCGAGCTGGTCGAGGGGGCGGCCGAGCGGCTGGCCGAGGAGGGGCTGCGGCGGGGCGACCGGCTGGCCGTCTGCCTGCCCAACGGGCTCGACATCGTGGTCGCCATCTGGGCCTGCGCCCGGGCCGGTCTGGTGTTCGTGGGCCTGTCCACCCGCCTCCAGCCGCCCCAGTGGGCGTACATGCTGCGCCACTCGGGGGCCTCGCTCGCCCTGGGCGCGCCCGAACACCTGGACGGCGTGCGCCGGGCGGCGGCCGAGGCGGGCATGCGGGCGGAGGCGGCCAGGCCCGTGGGCGACCACCTCACCGGCCGGCGGCGGCCGTGGAAGGGCGAGTCCATCCCGTTCCCCTCCGAGGACGACGTCTACGGCGTCATCTACACCTCGGGCACGACGGGTCGGCCCAAGGCCAGCCAGTTGGCCCATCGCGGCACGATGCACTCGGCCACGGCCTACGTCCGCACCCTCAACCTCACGGCGGACGACCGCACCGCCATCGTCTTTCCGCTCTTCTACATCACCGGTCACGTGGCCCAGGTGACGCCGATGATGCTGGTCGGCGGCACGTGCGTGCCGGTCAGCGACCTGGTGCCCCGGGATTTCGTCCGCCTGATCGGCGAGCGCCGTATCACCTACCTGATGGTCGTGCCGTCGCTGTGGCCGCTGCTGCTGCGCACGCCCGAGTTCCGCTGGCCCGACCTGGCCCACGTGGAGATCGGGGCGTTCGGCGGATCGCCCGTGCCGCTCTCGACGATCACCGCCCTGCGCCAGCGCATGCCCCAGCTCCGCCTCTACGACGCCTACGGCCTCACCGAGACGCATTCGCCGGCCACGTGCCTGCTCGACGCCGAGTTCCGCCGCAAGCCCGGCTCGGTCGGCCGTCCGCTGCCGTGTGCCGACGTGCGGGTGGTCGACGACGACGGCTGCGACCTGCCCACCGGCGAGGCGGGCGAGCTCTGGATCCGGGGGCCGATGGTCACGCCCGGGTACTTCGGCGACCCCGAAGCCACCGCCGCCGCCATCACCGACGGCTGGCTCCACACCGGCGACCTGGCCCGCCTCGACGACGAGGGCTACGTCTACATCCTCGACCGCAAGAAGGACATGATCAGTCGCGGCGGGTTCAAGGTCTACTCGGTCGAGTTGGAGTACCTGCTGGTGAGCCACCCCGACATCGCCGAGGCGGCCGTGTTCGGCGTGCCCGACAGGCTGGCCTTCGAGGCGGTGGCGGCCTACGTGGTGCCGGCCGCGGGCCGCACCGTGGAGGCGTCGACCGTGCAGGCCTGGGTGGCCGAGAACATGGCCGACTACGCCGTTCCCCGGTTCGTGCGGGTGGTCGATACGATCCTTCGCAACCGGACGGGGAAGGTCGACAAGGTCGGGCTTCGGGCCGAGTTGGTGGCGGAGCTGGAAGCATCCGGACGAAGAGGAGCACCGTGAGCGAGCAGACGAGCGAGTCGTGCCGGCCGCCCCGGCCCGATGCCGCAGGGCCCGCGCCGGATGATGTGCCCGGACGGCTCCAGTGGCTCGTTTCCGCCCATCTCGACGTCGACCCGACCCGCCTGCGACCGGAGGTAAGGCTGGGCGAGGATCTGTGCGTCGACTCCTTGGCCGCCATCGAGCTGACCATGGTGATCGAGGACGAGTTCGACATCTCGCTCCCCGAGTCCGAGGTTGCCGACGTGCGGACCTACGGCGACGTGCTCGCCCTCGTTTCCGCCCGTACGGGGGCGAACGGGGGCTGAGCGCGGGCCTGCTGGAGGACGCCAGGGCGGTGATGGCCGCCACCGACGTCCTCGACATCCACAGCGAGTCGTTCGTGTGGACTCGCGTGTTCGGCTACGACGTTTCGGCCGCCCATGGCCGGGGACTGCTGGGCGCCCGCCTGTACTCCCAGGCGGACCTGCCGAGGATGCGGGCTGCGGGCATGACCGGGGCGGTGGTCAGCGTGGCCACCAACCCCTTCCGCCGCCGGGGCCGGAGGCCGCCGCGGCTGGCTGCCAACGTGGGCCGGCTGGTGGCGGGCCTGGCCGCGGATGCCGAAGTGGAGGTGGTCGCCGACCTGCGCGGCTACCGCAGGACCCGGGATGCGGGCCGGATGGCGGCCTTCGTGGCCGTGCAGGGCGGCAACGCAGCCGGGTCGGCCGCCGACCTGCCGCCGGTCGTCTCGCGGGTGACGCTCGTCCACCTGACGAGGTCGGTGCTGGGGTCGCCCAGCGCGCCGCTGGGCGGCGACGGGGGGCTCACCGCCGCGGGCCGGCGGTTCGTGGACGAGCTCAACGGGCGACGGGTCATCGTCGACCTGGCCCACGCCAGCGCCCGCACGTTCCGGGATGCGTTGGCCGTGCACGATCGGGACGTTCCGCCCGTCGTCTCCCACACCGGCGTGAGCGGCGTCCACCGGTCGTGGCGGAACATCGACGACGACCAGATCCGGGCCGTCGCCGACCGGGGCGGGGTGGTGGGGATCATGTACCACCGCGGCTTCCTGGGCGGCTCGACGTCGGAGGCGGTGCTGCGCCACCTGGAGCACGTGGTCGCCGTGGGGGGCGAGGGGGCGGCCGCCCTGGGCAGCGACTGGGACGGGATGATCGTCACCCCCCGCGACATGCCCACCGCCTCCGAGCTGCCCGTGCTGGTGGCCGGGATGCTCCGCCGCCGCTGGCCCGAGCCCCGCATGCGAGCCGTGCTGGGAGCGAACTACCTGCGGGTCGTCGGCGAGGTGCGGCCGGGCTAGACGCGCATCCTCACCCGCCGCTCGGGCTCGCCGGCCGCCGCGCCGTCGTCGGGCGACTCGCCCCGTTCGGCCTGGCGGAGGAGCTTGCGGATGTGCTGGCCCAGCACGTCGAGCTCGGTGGAGGCGAAGTGCTCGCCACCGAAGCGACGCACCGATTCGGACTGCAGGCGGAGGATGCGGGCGTCCTGATTGAGGATGCGGTTGGCGATGGGCATGACCGCCGCCTTCACCGCCGCGTGGGGCAGGCGCAGATGGAACGTGATGGCGCTGTGCAGCAACGTCTGATGCTCGGCCACGGGAGTGAAGGCCGAGGTGACCAGCAGGTGGTTCTCGCCCAGCCGGTACTCGACCTGGGCGATGGAGGGCAGCAGGAAGCGGTCGAAGTGGGTGACGATGCCGCCTTCGGGGGCCAGGACACGACCCGCCAATCCTTCCGGTCGGGGCTCGCCGAGGTACTCGGCCTCGACCCCGCCGTCGATGGGGCGGACCACGACCTCGATCTCCACCGGCTCCCGCCCGCCGCGGAACAGCCCGCCGTGGAGGAAGGCGGTATGAGGCACGTCGAGGGTGTTCTCCAGGCAGGGGTGGAGGCCGGCCTCGAGCACGGCCGAGCGGCGGACGGTCGTGTAGGCGGGATTCTCGACGTGGGGGAACCCGAAGGGCGGCGGTGCGGCAACGCCCTGCGCGTCCGCTGTCGCCACCCACACGAACCCGTCCTGCTCCGTTGCCGGATAGGTGGTCGGTCGGCGGGCCCGCCGGTCGGCGTCGTCACCCGTCAGCCCGGGCACGAGGCGGCACGCGCCGGCGCTGTCGAAGCGCCAGCCGTGATAGCAGCACTCGAGCAACCCGTCCTGCACGGTGCCGCACGAGAGGGGCACGTTTCGGTGCGGACAGCGGTCGAGGAAGACGGCCGGCCGGCCCGTTTCGGCGCGAAACAGCACCAGCGGCGTGCCCGCCACCGTGCGCGCTACCGGCTTCCTCCGCAGCTCGTCGGACAGGCAGGCGACGTACCAGGTCACAGCAGGCAGGCTAGGGCTCGGGGCAGGCGGCCCACAGGCCCTGGGAGGCCGATCGGGCATCGCGGGCGATGGCGACGAACTCGTCGGCGTGGGTGACGTTGGGCGAGATGGTGAGGACCTCGGCGTAGCCTTGGCGGAGCAGCTCGGCGTTGACGAACAGTCCGTCGGACACTCGGTAGACGTAGGCCAGCGTGCGGCCGAAGCGGTCCTCCTGCTCGACGTCGCCCACCAGTCGTACGGCCGTGGCTTCCGGGAGCAGCGACTTGAGGAACGTGCTGGCCTCCTTGCCGAAGCAGCCCACCGCCCGCCGGGGGTCGACCGTCTCGGGGGCGTCGACGCCGATCAGGCGGACGTGACGGCGACCGGTGACGACGATCGTGTCGCCGTCGACCACCCTCTCCACCTCCAGGTCGACCCCCTCCGGTAGGCCCGGTGCCACCGACTCGGGCGGGAACGAGGGCAGTTCGGCGGGAGGCCGGGCGCATGCGGGCGCGCCCGACGAGAGGAGGAGGAACAGGGCGGCGGCTGCCCGCCGGCCGCGGGAGATCACCCGGCGGTAACGGGCGTCAGGCGGCGCGAGCAGGCGCTGAGGCCGGCGCAGCACGTCGCAGCGCTTCGCGGGCCGAGGCGACGCCCCGGCGACCGACCTCGCGGGTGTGCTCGTCGAGGCGCCGGTAGGTGAACCGGTCGGTCTCGTCGTCGTCGAGCAGCACGAGTTGATCGTTCATGTTCATCACAATGACAGCGGGGTGTGACAATTTGTTCCTGCCCTTGGCGCACAGGGTGGAAACGAGCTCGCTAGGGTAGGAGAACACCGACAGAATCGGTACCGAGCACGATCCATCATCAAGCTCGACTCCGGAGACGTCGAGAAGAGAGTTCGAGATCCGGGAAGCAGGGCGACAAGCCCGACGTTGGAGTAAGAACGATGAGTGAGACCCTCGAGAACGAAGCCATCACCCAGGCCCTGCAGATCATCGATCGGCACCTGGGCACCCTCCACCAGCGTGAGCTCGTGTCGACGGCGGAGGTATCCGACCTCCTGCTCGACATGCGCTCGGTGCTGGCGGCGGCTGAGCTCGAGCTCGAACTCGAGCGCACGCCGGCTTCGGCCGCGAACTAGCTCGGGTCGGTCCCCGCCGCCTTGGGCGGCAGGGGCAGAACTCTTCGTCCCACGATTCCCAGCACCACTCCCACTCCCACTCCGGCGAGCACGTCCGACGCGTGGTGGATCTTCACGTAGACCCGGCTCGATGCCACCACCATGGCGATGGCGAAGTAGGCGGGCCACAACGGGTCGTCCTCCGACAGGAGGATGGCGCTCGAGAACGCCGACGTGGCATGCCCGCTCGGGAAGCTGCTGGTGAGGGGCTGGCGGATGTTGTGGGGCCGCACCACGTCCCACGGCGGCCGGGTGCGGCGGAAGAACGACTTGATCACCCCGTTCACCAGGGCTGACTCGGCCGCCGCTCCGATGGCCACCCGCACCGCCGCCTTCTCGTCCCGCTCCGAGCGGAGCCCCCGAGCGGCCGCCAGCAGCAGCCAGATGAGGCTGAAGTCGCCCAGCTCGGAGGCGGCGTAGAAGACCCGGTCGATGGTCGGGCGCCCCCGCAGGTGGTCGAAGGCCGAGTCGACGGCCACGTCCACGCGGGTGACGGCACGGCGGGCGCGGGTGAGCACGGCCGCCGAAGCTACTGGGCGGTGGCCCCCACCAGCAGCTCACGGGCCCGGGCGGGGTCGCCCCCGAAGGCCGGGCAGTAGGCCTGGAACGAGCACCAGTCGCACAGCCTCGACGTTCGAGGCCGGAAATCCTCCCGTTCGCACGCCCGCTCCACGGCCGCCCAGATGGCGGTGGTGCGCTGCTGGAGCCCCCGGATCGACTGCTCCGAGGGGTAGGCCACGATGGCCACCGGCTCCTTCAGGTAGAGCAGCTGCACCCGGCTGGGACGCTCGCCGTAGAACTGCTCGCACAGGTAGGCGTAGAAGTGCACGCCGCCCAGCCGCTGCTGCTCGGCGAACACGGGTGGCACCCCGCCCGTCTTGTAGTCGGTGACGACCAGGCCGCCGTTCTCGTCACGCTCGAGGCGGTCGATGATCCCCCGCAGGGTGAGCGAGCCGACCTGGACCTCGAGCTTCAGCTCCGTGCCCACCGGTTCGACGACCCGCGGGTCCTCCAGGTCGAAGTAGCGCTCGACCAGCACGGCCGCCTCAGCCGCGAACGCCGCCTCCGCCTCCTCGTCGAGCCCCAGGCCGGCGAACTCGGGATCGGTGCGCAGCTCCTCGCGGGCGAGGGCCAGGCACTCCTGGCCCCGGACGCGCGAGCGGGTGTGGGCCGGGCCCTCGAGCAGCAGCTGCAGGGCCCGGTGGACGAGCGTGCCCTTGACCGCCGGCGGCGAGGGGGGTT
>DASUXN010000228.1:0-4465 GCA_036377875.1 Acidimicrobiales bacterium | reverse complement strand
GAGCTCCTCGGCCTGCTCGGGCGTGGGCGCCTCGGTGCCGTAGTAGGCGGTGCGGTAGGCGTTGAGGCGCACGGTGACGCCCTTGGCGTCACCTGCCTCGACGAGAGCGGCCAGGGCGTCCAGCGCGGGCGAGCCGTGAGGGCGAATGGCCAGGCGGTCGCCGGCCGCGAACGAGGCCTGCCACACCACCGACGCCACCCCGGCGATGACCCGGTAGCCGGAGTTGCGGGCGAAGTTGATCCGCCGGGCGACCATGGGACCGTTGCGGACGGCGCGGATCTGGCAGCCCCCGTCGATCCCGCAGCTCAGCTGGTCGAAGAACAGCTGCGACGACGTGGCCCCGTAGGGGTCGAGGTCGACGAGCATCCCGGTGAACGAGACCGGCACCCCCACCAGCGGGTCGTCGACCTCACGACCGGCGCCCCGGTCGACGCCGGTGACCGTCGTCTCCACGAACGTGGACCGGTGCGTGCCATGTACGTTCCAGTTGCCCTGGGGGATCGACTGGCGGGCCTGCTCGCGGTAGTCGGCGGCCGTGCCTGTCCCGAGCTTGGGCTTGCCGGTGTCGAGGTCGTAGAGGGCGTCGAAGTTGTTGGTCACCATCGGGTCCCACGTCATCTGCCCGCGGAAGTAGACCCGTGGAGTGTCGAGCACGGACATCGGTCCTCCCTTTCAGACCAGATCGGGGCGGAAACGGAAGGCCGGCCCGGCCGACGCGTCGCCGCCCTTCAGGGGGACGGCCAGCGCCGCCCGGGCGGCCATGGTCAGGTCGAACATGGCCCGCACCGCGTTGCCGAGACGACCGGTCTCGCCGTTGAGCGCCCGCTGGAGCTCCTGGAGCATGACGGTGAAGGCCCGGTCGCACCCGTCCTGGGCCGCCTGCCCAGCCGGGTCGCCGGTGAAGTCGTGCTCGCCCGGATCGGCGATGGCGGCGATCACCGAGTCCCACTCCACGCCCAGCGACCCGCCCCACACGAACCCTTGGGGGACGCTGGTGTCCCGCTCCAGCACCTGATCGCGGTAGATCTCCTCGAAGCGGTAGTAGTGCGACACCTCACCCTCGAAGTCGAGCGGCGTCTTGGGCGTGCCCTCTCCCTCGGACACGATGCGGGCGATGGCCCGGGAGGCGTCGGCCGGCCTCGTCACCGGGAACAGCTCTCCCGGGAAGAACGGGTGGTCGCTCAGCTGGTTGCGAGGCGCGCCGGCCCAGGTGTCGGGCGGGAGGCCGACGAGCGCCTGGTTGAGAGCCGTGTAGAACTGCCCGATCGTCTGGAACGTGGCCGGGAAGGCGGCGAGCTCTGCCGACGGGAACTCGATCGGGTCCTCGGGCTCCTCGATGTGCATGGCCTGGGTCATGGCCGCCGGGGAGAACGGCAGCAGCGACACCCGGAACGGCTCGTACCCGTCGCCACCGATGTCGAACGGCAGCGGGCCCGGGTAGGAAGGCACGACGGACGGATCGGCCAGCACCGGGCTCCCGCCGATGGCATTGAGGATGTTGGCCGCCAGCGCCATGTGCGTCATCTCCTCCCTGACGATGGCGGAGATGCGGGCTCGGGCCGGCTCGTTGGTCCCCTGGCGCAGCGTGTACAGGGCGTAGAGGTACGGCGGGAGGGTGGCGAACTCGAGCTGGATGGCCTTCTGGAGGGCGGCCTGGACGTCCGCCGGGGTGTCCAGCGGTTGGACCTGCAGGCGAATCACGGTTCAGACCCCGATGGGGACCTTCAGGACCTGGCCGGGGAAGATCAGGTCGGGGTCGACGATCTGAGTCGGGTTGGCCCGGACGATCAGGGGATATTCGGCCCCGTTCCCGTAGTTGGCCTCGGCGATGGACCACAGCGTGTCGCCCGACACCACCACGTGCTCCCGGTAGCCGATGTAGCCGGGAACGATCTGCGTGCCGAGAATCACGGGGACGATGGCCTTGTTCACCTCCGACCCGTCCTCGGCGCTGCGCTCGAAGACCTCGATGAACACCCGGTCGAGGGTGAAGGCGGCCCCCGACACGTCGACCTGGAGCTGGAACTGCCCGTGCTCTCCCGTCCCACCGCCGACGTTGAAGAACCCGGTGACTTCGTCGTGGCCCTCGTGGACCCGGTAGTTGAGCGTCGCCTCGAACCCGGTGCCAACCCCGCCGATCAGGATGGGATTGCCGACCAGATCGAACGCTCGCGGCTGATCGATGCGATTGGTCATTGACCACCTCCGCCAGTTCGCAGATTTCTCGGAAAGTCTCCCACGGTCGGTGGCAGACTGGGCGCCGAAACACACGTCGTCCGCTTCGGCGGAAAAAGGAGGACGACATGAAGCTCCTGCCTCTCGACCGCCTCGGAGCCCGCGAGGTCGCAGACGGTCAGCTCCACTTCGGGGTGCTCCTGCCCTGGGTGTCAGCGGCCGACGGCAACCGGCTGTGGCTGAAGATCATCCACGAGGACGACCAGTTCCTCCAGGACGTCCCGCCCACCCGCATCGAGCTCCACCACTCCGTCGATCCCACCTACGGCGACTACTGGAGCGCGTCGGTCGACCTGGGCGCGGTGGCGGGCCCCGGCGCCGGCTCCCACTGGGGCCAGCCCGGCCGCTACGTCTACCGCTACGCCCTCGAACGACCGGACCTGCCCGGTGAGATCGACTGGGTGATCGACCCCTACGCCCGGGAGTTCGGCGTCGGCAAGCTGTCCGCCATCACCGTCGGCTACCAGCCCCACGTGTGGGGGGCCAACGAGGCGGGCTGGCGGGTCCCCGCCCTCGACGACCTCGTCATGTACGAACTCATGATCAACGAGTTCGGCGGCAGCGTCGACGGGACCATCGATCGCCTGCCCTACCTCGCCGACCTGGGCGTGAACTGCATCGAAGTAATGCCCGTGTCCAACGTCTCCAACACGATCGACTGGGGCTTCCTCCCCATTGGCTACTTCGGGGTGGACGAGCGGCTCGGCAACCGCAAGCACCTCCAGCGCCTCGTCGAGGCGGCCCACGAGCTGGGCGTGGCGGTGATCCTCGACGTCGTCTACGGGCACACAAGCAGCGACTTCGCCTACTCCTCGCTCTATCGGCGCCTCAACTACCGCGAGAACCCGTTCATGGGCGCCTTCGCCAAGGACTACTTCGGCGAGAGCACCGACTTCCGGCGAGAGCTGACGCGGGACTTCTTCTTCACCGTCAACCATCACCTGCTCTCCGCCTACCACGCCGACGGCTTCCGCTACGACTGCGTGCCCAACTACTGGGACGGGGCCATAGGTGAGGGCTACGCCAACCTCACCTACTCCACGTACCAGTACGTCAAGGAGCGGCGGGGCACCGGCACCCACTGGGACCGCTTCTTCACCGACTCGGGCGGGGTCAACCTCATCCAGTGCGCCGAGCAGCTGGAGGGCCCCGTCGAGATCCTCGACCAGACCTACAGCAACTGCACGTGGCAGAACGAGACGCTGGGCGCGGCCCAGGGGGCGGCCCGCGGCTCGGCCGACGGGTTGACGAACCTCGGGTTCCGGCTCGGTCTCATGGGCTACCCGTCGTCGCGGACGGTCGAGGACGACACCATCCCCAAGACCGCCCTCCAGTACGTCGAGAACCACGACCACTCCCGCTTCGTCTGCAACTTCGGCACCACTGCGGCCGACAACGACCTCCTACGGGAGGGCATCCGCGACCGCTGGTACAAGGTGCAGCCATACCTCATCGCCTTGCTCACCGGCCGCGGCATCCCCATGCTCTGGCAGGGCCAGGAGCTGGGCGAGAACTACTTCGTGCCCGACAGCGGGTTCGGACGGGTGGCCCTGTTCCGGCCCGTGCGCTGGGACTACTTCTACGACCCCATCGGCCGGTCGGCCATCTCGCTGCTGCGCAAGCTCCTTACTTTGCGGCAGCAGCTCCCGCAGCTGCGCCAGGGCGAGCACTACTTCCACAACGACCGATCGCGCTACCAGGACCGGGGCGTCTTGATGTTCTCCCGCCGGCGGGACGACGATCTCACCGTGGTGGCACTGAACTTCGGCGACAGCGACCAGACCGTGCCGTTCACCTTCGACCGCGACGGGAAGTACCGCGAGGAGCTGCACGGCCACGACCTCACCGACGTGGCCGCCGACCAGGAGAAGTGGCTGACGATCCCCAGCAACTACGGCCGCATCTGGACGAGGACCTGAGCCGACTCAGGCTCCACTGGCCGCCTCCCTTCTGAGCTCCTCCACCAGGCTCGCATAGGCCTGGCCGTCGGGCAGCAGGCGGCTCAGGTCGAGGAGGTGGTCCATGGCCGACTCGCGCTGGCGAGCCGTGGACCTGAGCCGGAACCCCTTGAGGTACTCCTCCTTGGCGGTCATCACGTTGCAGCGAGTGATCACCGCCTGGGTGACGATCGTGTCCGCCAGGCGGGCGTGGTCCCAGTACCCGGCACCGGCCCTCGTGGCCTTGTCCTTCACCTGTGTCACGAGCCGCCCGAGAAGGGCCTTCTCCTTCC
>DASUXN010000227.1:0-5838 GCA_036377875.1 Acidimicrobiales bacterium | reverse complement strand
ACCGCCGCCCGCCGGAATGTTCCCGGCTTGGTTACGTTCGGAAGGCAGTGGAGCGGGGTCGGTCATGACTGAGTTCTTCGACGCACTTGGGCGGTTGGCGGGACCGACCGCCTATCTCGTCGTGGCGGTGCTGGCTGCGCTCGAGGCCTCGGCCTTCGTCGGACTGTTCGTGCCCGGCGAGCTGGCCATGCTCGTCGGCGGCTACATCGCCTACGAGGGGCGGGCCGAGCTGGTGCCGATGATGCTGGCCGCGGTGGCGGGAGCCGTGATCGGCGACTCCGTCGGCTACGAGATCGGCCGCTATCTGGGCGGGTCGATCCGCCGTAGCCGCCTCGGGCAGAAGGTCGGCGAGGAACGGTGGACGCGGGCCGAGAACTATCTCGTGCTCAAGGGGGGGCGGGCGGTGTTCCTGGGACGGTTCATAGGCGTCCTGCGGGCCCTCGTTCCCGCCCTTGCCGGCGTCTCCCGTATGCCCTACCGCCGATTCCTGTTCTGGAACTTTCTGGGCGCGGCGGTGTGGGCGCCATCGGTAGTCGGACTGGGCTACATCGCGGGCGGCTCCTACCGGCGGGTCGAGCACTACGCCGGCCAGGCCGGGCTGGTCCTGCTCGGCCTCGTGGTGGTCATCGGGGGAGTCGCGGCTTTGGGCCGATGGGCCTCCCACAACCCGGATCGGGTGCGGGCCCTCATGGCCGGGGTCATCGACCGCCCCGTCGTGATCCGAGTCCGCCAGCGCTACCAGACCCAACTCGGGTTCCTCGTCGGGCGCCTCCGGCCGGGCGGGGCGCTCGGGCTCGCCCTCACCCTCCAGCTCATGGCTCTGGGACTGACCGGGTGGGCCTTCGGAGCGGTGATGCAGGACGTGGTCAGCGGCGGAGGGGCGGTGCGCGTCGACGGGCCCATCACCCGGGCCCTGCTCGACCGCCAGGTCCAGTGGCTCACCGACGCGATGCAGGTGGTGACCGACCTGGGCGGGTGGCTGTCGCTGGCGGTCCTCGTGGTCGTCGTCGGCCTCGTCGCCCGCCGGTACACGTCGAGCTGGACGCCCCTCTTGGTCCTCAGTGTCGCCCTGGTCGGCGGCATCGTCCTGACTGACATGGTCAAGTCGTTGGTCGCCCGACCCCGGCCCACGCTGGCGGCGGTCGTCGTCCGCGGTGAGGGGTTCGCCTTCCCGTCCGGGCACGCCACCTACGCCATCGCCGTCTACGGCGGCCTGGCCTACCTCGCCGCGGGCTGGTTCCGCCCGTGGGCGGCCAAGGTGGCAGCCTGGACGATCGCCATCGTGGTCGTGCTCCTGGTCGGGTTCTCCCGGGTCTACCTGGGCAGCCACTGGGCCACCGACGTCCTCGGCGGTTACGCCTTGGGGGCGGTGTGGCTGGCGGCCGTGCTGGTCAGCACCAGCGCCATCCGGGGCGCCTGGCACCGCCACCGGGAACGGCGAACCGCCGATATGGCCGCGGCGGAGGCGGCCGCCGACCCCACCCCCGCCAGCCGGCCTTAGCGCTACCGGCAGACCTGGGCGTAGAGGTCGGCGGTGCGGAGGGCGACCGCCGTCCAGCTGAAGCGCTCGACGACCCGGCGGCGGCCGGCCTCACCGAAGCGGCGGGCGGTGGCGCGGTCGTTGAGCAGGCGGTTGACGTGGGCGGCGAGGGTGGCGGCGAACAGGGCGGGGTCGGCGGGGCCGTCGACCACCGTGCCGCCCAGGGGGACCAGGTAGCCGGTCTCGCCGTCGACCAGGATCTCGGGGATGCCACCCGTGGCGGTGGCCACGACGGGCGCTCCGCACGCCATGGCCTCGACGTTCACGAGCCCGAACGGTTCGTAGACCGACGGGCAGACGAACACGGCGGCGTGGGAGAAGAGCTGGACCACGTCGGGCCGGGGCAGGTGGGCCTCGATCCAGACCACGCCGTCCCGCTGCTTACGGAGGTCCGCCACCCGGCGGCGCACCTCCTCACCCTCGGCCTCGCTGTCGGGGGCGGCGGCGCACAGCACGACCTGGGCAGCCGGGTCGAACTCAGACGCGGCGGCCAGCAGGTGGAAGATGCCCTTCTGGCGGGTGATGCGGCCCACGAACAGCACATACGGCCGGCTCGGGTCGACGCCCAGCCGGCTCAGGGCGGACGTGCCCGGGTCGGGCCGGTAGGTGTTGGTGTCGACCCCGTTGTGGATGACATGGACCCGGCCAGGGTCGAGGGCGGGGTAGACCCGGAGCAGGTCGGTGCGGGTGGCGGCGGAGACGGCCACGATGGCGTCGGCCGCCTCGACCGCCGTCCGCTCGCAGAACAGGGAGAGGGCGTAGCCCCCGCCCAGCTGGTCGGCCTTCCACGGCCGCAGAGGCTCGATGCTGTGGCTGGTCATCACGTGGGGGATCCCGTGCAGCAGCTTGGCCAGGTGACCGGCCAGGTTGGCGTACCAGGTGTGGGTGTGGACCACGTCGGCGCTGGCGACGGCGGCGGCCATGGCCAGGTCGACCGACATCACCTCGAGGGCGGCCGAGCCCGCCAGCGCCGACCACGGCGTGTAGGTCCCCGCCACCAGGGGCGACTCCCGCTCCCCGCCGAAGCAGTGGACGTCCACGTCGACCAGCCGGGCCAGTTCGGGCACGAGATGTTCGACATGGACACCGGCACCTCCGTACACCTCGGGCGGGAACTCCCGGGTGAGGAGCGCCACTCTCACGCGGGCGGCACCTCGGCCCCCTTGCCCAGGACCACCACGCCCCGGTCCGACACGGTGAAGCGGCGACGATCGGCTTCGGCGTCGACACCGATGCGGGCGCCGGCGGGCACGCGGACGTTCTTGTCGAGGATGGCGCCCCGGACGATCGCCCCCGGCTCCACCACCACGCCGTGCATCAGCACCGACCGCTCGACCAGGGCGTGGGGCTCGACCCGCACGCCGGGCGACAGGACCGACTCGCGCACCGTCCCTCCCGAGACGATCGCGCCCGCACATACGAGGGAGTTGAAGGCCTGGCCGATGCGGCCGTGGTCCTCGAGGACGAACTTGGCCGGCGGCTGGGTCGGCCCCGACGTGTGGATGGGCCACTGGTCGTTGTAGAGGTTGAACACCGGGTGGACGGAGACGAGGTCCATGTGGGACTCGTGGAAGGCATCGAGCGTGCCGACGTCCCGCCAGTAGCCACGGTCCCGCTCGGTCGAGCCCGGGACCTCGTTCTCGCCGAAGTCGTACACGTGGGCGAGGCCGCCCTCGACCATGCGGGGGATGATGCTGCCGCCCAGGTCGTGCACGGACGAGTCGTCCCGCGCGTCGGCGGTCACTGCGTCGACCAGCACGTCGGCGGTGAAGATGTAGTTGCCCATGGAGGCCAGGACCCGGTCGGGTGCGCCGTCCAGCCCCTTGGCGTCGGTCGGCTTCTCGCGGAACCGGTTGATGAGCGTCCCCTGACCTCGCTCGAGCACGCCGAACTCGCTGGCGTCCGAACGCGGTACCTGGATGGCGGCGACGGTCACGCCCGCGCCCGAGGCGATGTGCTGGGTCAGCATCTGGCGGGGGTCCATCCGGTAGATGTGGTCGGCCCCGAAGACGAGGACGAAGTCGGGGCGCTCGTCGCCCAGGAGGTTGAGGTTCTGGTGGATGGCGTCGGCCGAGCCGGCGAACCAGTGCGGGCCCAGGCGCATCTGGGCGGGGACGGGCGTCACGTAGTCGCTCAGGAGCGTGGACAGCCTCCATGTGCGGGAGATGTGGAGGTCGAGGCTGTGGCTCTTGTACTGCGTCAGGACGACGATGCGGAGGAACCCACCGTTGGCCAGGTTGGACAGGGCGAAGTCGATCAGCCGGTAGTGGCCAGCGAAGGGCACCGCCGGCTTGGCCCGGTCGGCCGTGAGCGGGTGGAGCCGCTTGCCCTCGCCGCCGGCCAGAACCATCGCCATAACCCGCGGTTCGACCACCGGCGGAAGGTAGCCGCTCGCCGTGTCGCGAAGCCCGTTCGGGCCGAACGATTGATGCGCCCGCCCGTCGGGTAAGCACCCGTCGCCGTTGAGCAGCAGCGGACAGTCTCCGGCAGAAATCACCCCGCGCACCGTCACGTCGGCGCGCGACCGAAAGGACATTCACATGCGTAAGGCACTCTCTGCAATCGGGCTCACCGCCGTGTTGGTGCTCGGCCCGACCGGCGTCGCCGGGGCCCAGACCGACACCGGCACCGCCCAGACCGAAGAGTCGGACGACGACAGCGGCAAGCTCGGCCTGCTCGGCCTCGCTGGCCTGCTTGGCCTCGCCGGGCTCGCTCGTCGCGACCGCCACGACAACCGTTCAGCGGACTACCGCAGCTCGACCACTCACTGATCCATTCGCAGTACACCCGTTCTGAGGGGCGGCAGGCGCCGGCCTGCCGCCCCTCTGTATGTCCTAGGAGGACTTCATGGCTGATCGAAACACCGTCGCCCGCTCACTTCACGAGCTCGGCCTCGCCGCCTGGTTCGGCGGGTCGCTGATGGGCACCATCGGCGTCAACGGCGCCGCCGCCGAGGTCGACTCGCCGCCCCAGCGGGCCCGGGTCGCCAACGCCGGCTGGGACCGGTGGACGCCCGTCAACCTGGCCGCCATCGGCGCCCACCTGGCCGGCGCGACGCTGCTCATGGTGGGGAACAAGGGCCGCATGGCGGGCCAGAAAGGGGTGACCACGACCAGCATCGTCAAGACCGCGGTCACCGGCGCCGCCTTGGGCGCCACCGCCTACGCCCGTGCGTTGGGCGCCAAGGTGAGCGCGGCCGGGGACGTGCCCGTGGCCGGCGGCACCGACCCGCTGCCCGAGACGCCGCCCGAGGTGGCCGACGCCCAGCGCAAGCTGAGCACGCTCCAGTGGGCCATTCCGGCCCTGACCGGCACGCTCGTGCTCCTCGACGCCCTCATGGGCGAGCAGCAGCGCCCGACCGAGGTCGGCGCCGGCGTCCTGTCGCGCATCCTGCCCGGCTCGTAGCCGGGTTACGCCAGTCGGGTCAGGTCCACCGACACCGCGAGGGCGCTGGACGGGCCACCGTGGTAGATGCCCTTGAGCGGCGTCACGTCGGCGTAGTCGCGGGCCCGGCCCACCACCACGTGGCGCTCGCCGACGGGCTGGCCGTTGGTCGGGTCGAACGGCATCCACTCCCCGAGCCACGCCTCGATCCAGGCGTGGCTCTGGCCGGTGACCGTCGTTCCCACCAGCTCGTCCTCGGACGGGTAGAGGTAACCCGACACGTAGCGGGCGGGGATGCCGGCTGCCCGCAGCAGGGCCAGCGACAGGTGGGCGAAGTCCTGGCAGACGCCGCTGCGCTGGCGCAGGGCGTCGACGGCGGTCGTCGTCACGGTGGTGGACCCCTGCTCGTAGCGAAGGTTGTCCCGCACCCAGGCGCCCACCGCCTCACACGTCTCGACGGGCGAGCGTCCCTGGGCCAGAGCCTCGCCCGCCAGGCGGATCTCGTCGACCAGCGGCGCGTAGTCGGTCGAGGTCAGGAGCTCGGCGAACTCCTGGGGGCCGTCACTCACGGCGAGGGCGTCCCAGTTCCCTGCCGCCGGAGCCTGGGCGGGGTCGCGGGGACCGGCGGTCTCGACCAGCGACGTGGCTGTCACCACGAGCTCGGTGTGGGCCACGTGGATGTCGAAGGCGTGGACGAGGGTGCCCCAGTAGTCCCAGTAGCGATAGGCGGGGACGATCGGGTCGATGCTCACTTCGGCGTCTATCACCAGCTGCTCGGGAGTGGACAGCGGCATGAGACGCGCTTCGTTGTAGGACGAGACGACGTCGCTGGAGTAGTGGAAGCCGGTGCGGTGGCTGATGCGCAGGCGCCAGGTCACGGGCCCGTCCCCGTTCCCTCCAGCGTCCACTCCAGC
>DASUXN010000226.1:0-5365 GCA_036377875.1 Acidimicrobiales bacterium | reverse complement strand
TGGCCAGCTCGAGGTAGCGCTCGCGCACCGGCCGCAGCAGCTCGACCACGGCGTCGGTGACGGCCGCCTTGAGGGAGGCGTAGTCGTCGAAGTCGTCGGCCAAGGGCTCGGGGTCCCGGTCGGTGGCGGCGCCCAGGATCTGGAGCAGGTTGGAGACGCCGGGCTTGTGCTCGGGGTCGAAGCGGATCTGAGCGCCGGGATCGGTGACGGCCCGGCGCACCTTGCGCTCGATGGTGTCGGGCTCGTCGAGGATGAGGATCACGCCCCGCAGCGTCTCCGCCGACTTGGACATCTTCGACGTGGGGTCCTGGAGGTCCATGACCCGGGCCCCGACCTTGGGCACCGTCGCCTCGGGCACCTTGAACGTCTCGCCGTAGCGGTGGTTGAAGCGGATGGCGAGGTCGCGGCACAGCTCGAGGTGTTGGCGCTGCTCGTCGCCGACGGGCACGCGGTCGGCGTCGTACAGAAGGATGTCGGCGGCCTGAAGGACCGGATAGGTGAACAGGCCGACCCGGGCGGTGGTCTCCTCGCCGCCCTTGGCCTTGTCCTTGAACTGGGTCATGCGCTTGAGCTCACCCATGCCGGCCACGCACTCGAGGATCCATGACAGCTGGGTGTGCTCGGGGAGGTGGCTCTGGACGAACAGCGTGCACACGTCGGGGTCGAGGCCCGCGGCCACCAGGGCCAGGGCGGTCTCCAGCGTCTGGGCCCGTAGCTGGCCCGGCTCGCGCGGCACGGTGAGGGCGTGAAGGTCGACCACGCAGAAGTACGAGTCGGCTTCGTGCTGGTCGACAACCCAGTGCCGGACCGCTCCCAGGTAGTTGCCCAGATGGAGGTCGCCGGTGGGCTGGATGCCCGAGAGCACACGTGCCATGGGTCGATGGTAGGCGGGATGGGTGGGGGTGACGCTCGCGATATGCGCGGTTTCGGGGAGCGCCCCCGGTAACCTGGCTCGGGTGGCGTACGAGGTACGGACCCCGGTCTTCGAGGGCCCGTTCGACCTGCTCCTGCATCTGATCGTCCGCGACCAGGTCGACGTCTACCAGGTCTCGCTCAGCCGGATCGTCGATGCCTACGTCGAGGAGATCGAGCGCATGGGCGCCCTCGATCTCGAGCTGGCCACCGAGTTCCTGCTCATCGCCGCCACCCTGGTCGAGCTGAAGACCCGCCGGCTGCTGCCGGGCGCCGACGATCCCGAGGCCGAGGAGGAGCTGGCTCTGTTGGAGGAGCGTGACCTGCTCCTGGCCCGGCTGCTGGAGTGCAAGACGTTCCGGGACGCGGGCGGGGCGCTGGCCCGCCGGGCTCAGCTGGCGGCCCTGTCGTGGCCCCGCGCCGCCGGGCTGGAGGAGCGGTTCCGCAGCCTCGTGCCCGACTTCATGGCCGGGGTGACCGGCGACGACATCCACGCCGCCTTCCTGAGGGCCACCCGACCCAAGCCGCCGCCGCCGTCGGTCGACCTTGACCACGTCGCCCCGATCCGAGTCAGCGTGTCCGACGCCGTCGAGGAGATGGCGGGCACCCTGCCGACGATGGGGCCGGTCACGTTCCGCGCCCTCACCCACGGCGTGGGCGAGCGCCTCGAGGTGATCGTGCGGTTCCTGGCCGTCCTCGAGCTGTTCAAGCAGGGCCGGATCGAGGTCGAGCAGCTGTCGACCTTCGGCGAGCTGGTCGTGGTGTGGACGGGTGAGGGCGAGGACGGCCTGGTGACGTCCGATCTGGACGCGGACATGGCCGGCCTGCGTGGCCCGAACGCCGTGGCCGGCCTGCGTGGCCCGAACGCCGTGGTCCCCTCGCATGCCTGACCGGGAGGCGGCCCGCGCCATCGAAGCTGTGCTCATGGTGGCCGAGGAGCCCGTCGATTCTCAGCTGCTGGGCCAGCTCCTCGAGCTGAGCCCGTCGCTCGTGGAGGAGCTGTGCGACGAGCTGGCGGCGGAGTACGAGCGGGAGCGGCGGGGGTTCGTGATCGTGCGGGTGGCCGGCGGCTACCGCTTCCAGAGCCACCCCGAGCTGGCGCCCTACGTCGAGCGGTTCGTGCTCGACGGCCAGCCGGCCAAGCTCTCGGCCGCGGCGCTGGAGACGCTCGCCATCGTCGCCTACAAGCAGCCGGTGTCGCGGGCCCAGGTCGGCGCCATCCGCGGGGTGAACGCCGACGCCGTCATGCGCTCGCTCCAGCAGCGCGGCCTGTTGCAGGAGATCGGCCGCGACCCCGGGCCGGGCCAGGCCATCCTCTACGGCACCACTCCGCTGTTCCTGGAGAAGCTCGGCCTCGACAGCCTGGCCGACCTCCCGGCGCTCGCCGACTTCGTGCCCGAGGCGAGCGTGGTGGAGGCGCTGGAGCGCGGGCTGGGCGTGGGGGACGACGCGCCTCGCTGGGAGTGAAGGAGGAAGGCGGCGAGCGCCTCCAGAAGGTCCTGGCCGCGGCGGGGCTCGGGAGCCGGCGGGTCTGCGAGGAGCTGATCGCCGACGGACGGGTGACCGTCAACGGCGAGGTGGCGGTGCTGGGCCGGCGGGTGGACCCGGAGACGACGCGGATCGAGGTGGACGGCGTGCCCGTGGCGGTACGGCCCGGCCTCGTCTACTACCTCCTCAACAAGCCACGGGGCACGGTGACGACGGCCTCCGATCCCGAGGGCCGCCAGACCGTGCTCGAACTCGTACCTCCGGAGCCCCGGGTCTTTCCTGTCGGGCGTCTCGACGCCGATACAGAGGGGCTGCTGCTGCTCACCAACGACGGCGATCTGGCTCATCGCCTGACCCACCCGTCCTTCGGGATCGAGAAGGAGTACCTGGCCGAGATCGAGGGACAGCCCACCGCGGGGGAGCTGCGCCGGCTTCGAACCGGAATCGACCTCGAGGACGGCCGCACCGCTCCGGCCAGGGCGAGCCTCGTCCAGGACCGGGCGCTGCGGCTGGTCATCCACGAGGGGCGCAACCGCCAGGTCCGGCGCATGTGCGCGGCCATCGGGCATCCCGTCCTCCGGCTGGTGCGGGTGCGGATCGGCCCGCTGGCCGACCGCGACCTGCCGCCGGGCCGCTACCGGGCGCTGACCCGGGAGGAAGTCCAGGCCCTGCAGGCCGCGGTCGCCCGTCCCCGTCAGGAGGCGAGCACGTCGGCCACCGTGGCGAACGAGTAGCCGGCCCGGCGCAGTCCGGTGATGAGGCCGGGCAGCGCGGCTGCATCCTGCGACGCCTGGCCCACGTGGAAAAGGTAGATCGCCCCGTTCACCGCTCGTTCCAGGCAGCGGGCGGTGATGGCGGACGGTGACAGCCCCTGCCAGCCCAGCGAGTCGACCGTCCACAGGACGTTGTACCGGTAGCCGGCGGCGCCCACGTCGGCGTTGACCGACGCGTCGTAGTCGCCGTAGGGCGGCCGGAACCATGGCTTGGTCGTACGGCCGGCGAGCCGAGCGATCAGCGCCTCCGTCCGATCGAGCTGGTCGCGCCGTTCGGCCGCGCTTCGCACGGCGGGGCGGGATGACACCCCGGTGAAGGACCGGTGGTCCCACGTGTGGTTGACCAGCTGGTGGCGGGCGGCGCCGATCCGCCTGACGAGGTCGGGGTTGGCCTCCGCCCAGGCGCCGGTCAGGCCGAACGTCGCCGGAACGGACTCGGCGGCCAGCGTGTCGAGGATCAGGGCGGTGAAGCCGGTATCGGACCCGGCGTCGAAGGTGAGGGCGACGACGGGCCGGGACGGGTCGCCGCGGGACACGACCGTCGCTGGTCCGGTCGGTTCAGCGCGCCGCGCCGTCGTGGTCGTCGGCGGCCGGGCGGCCGTCGTAGTCACCGGCGAGGCGGCCGTCGTAGTCGAGGGCTCGGGGGCGGCAGGGGCGGTCGGACCGGCCCAGCAGGCGGACGCGAGGGCGGCCCAGACGAGGCCTATGGCGACCGATCCGCGCCCGGTCCGCGCGTTCACTGTCTGGAAGACTACGGCCCGTGCGGCAACGCCCCCTCGCCGCCCGGGTGCTGGTCAGCGGCGTGCTGCCCCTCTTCCTCGCGCCAGCATGCGGGGCGCCCGAGCAACGCCGAGCCGCCGACCCGGTCGAGGAGATCGTTTCCGAGTCGGGCGGTGACGAGGCGGCGCCGGTCGCCGCTGCCCCACCCGCGGACGCCGACGCCAAGGTCGTGGTTTCGCCGGGCGGGATCGTGCTGCCGGTGCTCGACCGGGACGGCTCGGGCTGGCTCGTGAGCACGCCGTGCGGGCGGGAGGCGAGGCTGCCGGCAGGGTCGGCCACGCCGCTGCGACGGGCGACCGTGGTCCTCGATCCGGGCCACGGCGGCTACGACCCGGGAGCGATCGGGCCCAACGGCCTGACCGAGTCGGCCCTCAACTTGGTCGTTTCGCAGCACGCCAAGGCCGCGCTCGAACAGCACGGCGTGTCGGTGGTCCTCACCCGCTCGGCCGACCACGGCATGAACCTGGGCAACCGGGCTCGTCTCGCGCTCTCTTTGGAGGCCAAGGCGTTCGTGTCCGTCCACCACAATGCCGCGGCCACGACTCGCAGCACCGACCCGGGCAGTGAGGCGTTCCACCAGGTCGATTCCGAGGACTCGAAGCGCCTGGCGGGGCTGGTCTACGAGGAGATCGTGGCCGCTCTCCGGCCCTACGCCTTGTCGTGGGTGAACACCGGGATGGGCGTCACGTGGCGGACCCGGTCCAGCGGCGAGGACTACTACGCCATGGTGCGCCAGCCCAAGGGGATCCCTGCCACGCTGGTGGAGCTGGCGTACATCAGCAACCCGGCCGAGGCCGATCTGCTGGCCCGGACCGACGTTCAGCAGGTCGAGGGCGAGGCGGTGGCCCGAGGCATCCTGCGCTTCCTCACGACCGAGGACCCCGGGTCGGGGTACGTGGAGGGCGGGCGGATGCCTCCCCGCCCACGCAGCGGCCCCCGTGGGGGTGGCGACGACACCTGTGACGACCCGGCGCTGTAGCGCAGCGGCCGCCCTGGCCGCGCTCTGCCTGGTGACCGCCTGCTCGACCGCGGCGCCGCCCGAGCCCGACCGGCTGGCGGCGGCCGCCCAGGCTGAGCTACCGGCACCGACGTTCCCGCCGCCCACGCTCGCCTCCACGACCACGACGACGGCCGCCCCCGAGCCCGTCGCCGTCGAGGAGCCCCTCGCGCCGCCCCCGCCCGGGCTGGTGGAGGCGGTCACGGAGCGCCTGGGCGACCCCCGCTTCGGCGGTGCAGACGTAGGGCTGTCGGTCTGGGTTGACGGAGCCGGTGAGGTGGTGGCCCACCGGGCGGACGTCCCCCTGCGACCCGGGTCCACCGAGAAGCTCCTCGTGGCCGCGGCGGCGCTGGCCGTGGTCGGCCAGGACACCACCCTGGTCACCGAGCTGCGCAGCGACGGTCCGGGCGACGGC
>DASUXN010000225.1:0-3401 GCA_036377875.1 Acidimicrobiales bacterium | reverse complement strand
CGCGTCTTGAGCAGCAGGGCGCCGCAGCACACGGCTGTGGCCACCGCGCCGTAGACGAGAGCCTCGGTGCGCATGGTCGCGGCCGCTCCGAATAACAGGCCCGCGCCGGCGGCGGCGCGCCACCCGGCGTGGCTGTTGGTGACGTCGTACAGGAGTACGACCGCCCAGGCAATTAGCGCCACGCCGAGCGAGTGCTCCCAGAAATCGAGGGCGTAGATGGCGAGGGGCGAGGCGAGGCCGACCGTCCAGAAGGCGAGCCATCCCGGCCGTTCATCGCCGGTGGTCAGGCGGCGGGCCAGGGCGCGAGCGGCCAGGGCGGCGAGGACCGACCCCAGCATCGGCACCAGTAGGGCGCCGTTGTACCCGCCCAGGCGGAACAGCCCGTACCCCAGGTACAAGGCGGGCAGCGTCGTGACGTTGACCCACTTCTGGCCTAGGTGGGCCGTGAAGTACAGCGGGTGCAGGGTGCCGTCGGGGTCCCATGGCGCGGCCCAGTAGCCGATGTCGGGATCCAGGCTGCCCGTCCGTTCCATGGCCCGCAGGGTCGCGACCTTGCCGCCCGTGTCTGTGCCCAGGTACCCGCGCGGGTCGTTGAACAGCGAGAGGGCGACATAGGCGCCGAGCAGCAGGGCGGCGGCAGCGACGACCCGGAGCGGTCGGGCCGGCCGGTTGATCGAGGGCGCGGCGGGCACTTGGAGGTCCACTGCGCTCACCTGGTCAATATCGGCACGGCGTCCACCTGGCCTGAGCCGGGATCGATCTGCTCAGCTGACCTGGCGCATCTCCCGGCGGAGGTCGTGGATCTCGTCACGCAGGCGGGCGGCATACTCGAAGCGCAGGTCGGCGGCCGCCTCCCGCATCTCCTCTTCGAGGGTGCTGATCAGCCGAGCCAGCTCGTCGGGCGGCAGCTCGGCGAAGTCGCTCTTGATCTTGTCCCGCCGCCGGCTGCGGCGGTCCTTGCCGGGGACGGGGGCGGTGCCGTCGCCTTCGGGCCGGAGCATGGCGAGGATGTCGGTCACGGCCTTGCGGATGGTCTGGGGATCGATCCCATGCTCGGCGTTGTAGGCCTGCTGGACGCCCCGCCGCCGGTTGGTCTCGTCGATGGCCCGCCGCATGGAGTCGGTCATCTTGTCGGCGTACATGATCACCTGGCCGGCCACGTTCCGGGCGGCCCGGCCGATGGTCTGGATCAGCGAGGTCTCGCTGCGGAGGAAGCCCTCCTTGTCGGCGTCGAGGATGGCCACGAGGGACACCTCCGGTAGGTCGAGTCCCTCCCGCAGCAGGTTGATGCCGACGAGGACGTCGAACTCGCCCAGGCGCAGGTCGCGCAGGATCTCGATGCGCTGGATGGTGTCGACCTCGCTGTGCAGGTACCGGACCCGCACCCCCAGCTCCAGCAGGTAGTCGGTGAGATCCTCGGCCATCTTCTTGGTGAGGGTGGTGACCAGCACCCGGTCGCCCTGCTCGGTCCGGGCGTTGATCTGGACCATGAGGTCGTCGATCTGGCCCTTGGTCGGCTTGACGATCACCTCGGGGTCGACCAGGCCCGTCGGCCGGACGATCTGCTCGACCACCTGAGTGGAGATGCCCACCTCGTAGTCCGCGGGTGTAGCCGACAGGAACACGCACTGGTTGACCCGCTCGTACCATTCGTCGAAACGGAGCGGCCGGTTGTCGGCCGCCGACGGCAGCCGGAACCCGTGGTCGATCAGTGTCTCCTTACGGCTGCGGTCGCCCTCGTACTGGCCGTGCAGCTGGGGGATCGTCACGTGGGACTCGTCGATGACGATCAGGTAGTCCTTGGGGAAGAAGTCGAGCAGCGTGTGGGGCGGCTGGCCCGGCATCCGACCGTCGATGTGGCGGGAGTAGTTCTCGATTCCGTTGCAGAAGCCGACCTCCTGCATCATCTCCAGGTCGTACTGGGTGCGCATCCGCAGTCGCTGGGCCTCCAGCAGCTTGTTGTTGCGCTCGAACCACTGGAGGCGCTCTCGCAGCTCGTCCTCGATGCTGACGATGGCCCGCTTCATGCGCTCCTCACCGGCCACGTAGTGGGTGGCGGGGAACACGGCCAGCTCCTCGATGTTGCCCAGGATCTCGCCGGTGAGGGGGTCGACCCGGCTGATGCGCTCCACCTCGTCACCGAACAGCTCGATGCGGACTCCCGTCTCCTCGTAGGCGGGGTGGACCTCGATCGTGTCGCCTCGCACCCGAAACTTGCCTCGGGCGAAGTTCATGTCATTCCGCTCGTACTGCATGTCCACGAGCCGTCGGAGTATGGCCCGCTGGTCGGCTTCGTCGCCCGGCTTCAGCAGGAGGACCTGCTTGGAGTACTCCTCGGGCGAGCCCAGGCCATAGATGCAGGACACGCTGGCAACCACGATCACGTCCCGCCGGGCGAGCAGCGCCGATGTGGCCGAGTGCCGGAGCCGGTCGATCTCGTCGTTGATCGTGGCGTCCTTCTCGATGTACGTGTCGCTCGAGGGGATGTAGGCCTCGGGCTGGTAGTAGTCGTAGTAGGAGACGAAGTACTCGACCCGGTTCTCGGGGAAGAACTCGCGGAACTCGTTGGCCAGCTGGGCGGCCAGCGACTTGTTGGGGGCCATGACCAGCGTGGGGCGCTGCACCGCCTCGATCGTCCAGGCGATGGTGGCGCTCTTGCCGCTGCCGGTGATGCCCAGGAGGGTCTGGAACCGGTCACCCCGGTTGACGCCCTCGGCCAGCGCGGCGACCGCCCGGGGCTGATCGCCCGCGGGGCTGAAGTCGCTGACGACCTTGAAGGGCGGCACGCCGCCGATGCTACGGGCCGGGTGTGACTTCGGGGGACGGCTTTGCGGTCATGTGAGCGACGCCCACAGCTCGTCGACCCGGCGGCGAAGGTCATCGAGCGTGTCGTCGTTCACAATGACGTGGTCGGCCGCGGCAAGGCGTTCGGCCCGGCTGGCCTGGGCGCCTATGCGGCGGCGCGCGTCGGCCTCGTCCATCCCCCGTATCTCCACCAGGCGGCGGACTGCCACCTCCTCTGGGCAGTCAACGACCACGACCCGGTGGACCATGGGCGCCCACCCCGCCTCGACCAGGAGCGGCACCTCCAGGACTACGACGCGGCCAGGGATGTCCAACCGGGCCAGCGTCTCCCGCACCACCGTCTCCACCGCAGGGTGGACGAGGGCGTTGAGGTCGGCTCGGGCGCCGGAATCGGCGAACGCCGCTTCGGCGAGGCGCGATCGGACGACGCGACCGTCGGCATCGAGGATCCCCGGCCCGAACCGTCGCACGACTCCGTCGTAGGCAGGACCGCCTGGCTCGACGACGTCGCGGGCCACCTGGTCGGTATCGATCACGACGGCGCCACGGGCGGCGAACAGGGCCGCCACCGTCGACTTGCCCGCGCCGATCCCCCC
>DASUXN010000224.1:0-4784 GCA_036377875.1 Acidimicrobiales bacterium | reverse complement strand
CGGCCCTCGTCCGACGAGGCGGCCACGAACAGGCGGGCCAGCGGCGGAGTGGGCGCCGGTGCCGGCGACTCGCCGCCGGGCAGGGCCGGCGCGGCCTGGAGGTAGAAGGCGTACACGGTGCCCTCGACGACGACGGGACGGGGCCCGTCGGCCCCGAGGTCCACGTCGAGGAGCAGGGTGGGCGGGCCGAAGCTGGCCCCGCCGTCGTGGGAGACGGCGAAGTAGGGACGGCTGCGGCGGGGGCGCACGGCGGGATCGATCACCGGGTAGGCCCGCCGCCACATCACGTAGACGGTCGACGGGCGGTCGGGGTCGACGGCCACGTGGGCCTGGAAGTTGAGCTCGGCCTGCTCACGCTCCTGGGCCTGGGGCCCGGGCTCGACCACCACCGTGCCCCACGAGCGGCCGCCGTCCGACGACCGGCCAAGGAGCACGCTGCGGGTGCCGGCGGCATCGGGGTCGTTGCCCTGGAAGGCGTAGTAGAGAGTTCCGTCCGGGCCCTGGGCCAGGTCGGTGCGGACGTTCTGGGGCTGGGCGCTGCCCATGGCGCAGTTCTGCGTCCACGGGTCGAGGCGCGGGGCGTTCTCCGCCCGCCACGTGGCCCCCCGGTCGAGGGAGACGTAGAACCGGCACGCCCCGGTGGAGAGCTCGACGGTCGAAACGTACAGAAGGTTGGGGTTGTCCCGGTCGACCAAGACGTCGGGCGCCTCGTTGCTGCGGACGAACGGCCTGTCCGGGCCGAACTCGTTGACGAGCACGGTCCGGCCCACGGTGGCCGGGCCGCGACGACCCTCGGGCGTCCACAGCGCCACCAACAGCAGCACCACGGCCGCCCCCGCCAGCCCGAGGCGCAAGGCCTTCACGCCGGCTGCCTCACACCAGGCGGCGGTCGCTGGCCCACCGGGTCAGCTGGTGGCGGCTCGACAGCTGGAGCTTGCGCAGAACGGCCGAGGCGTGCGTCTCGACCGTCTTTATCGAGATCGACAGCTGGCGGGCGATCTCCTTGTAGGAGTAGCCGCGGGCGAGGTGGCGCAGCACCTCCCGTTCGCGGGCCGTGAGCTGGTCGAGCTCGGGGTCGGCCGGGCCGGGAGCGTCGCCGGCGAAGGCGTCGAGCACGAACCCGGCCAGCCGGGGCGAGAAGACGGCGTCGCCCTCGGCCACCCGCACGACGGCGTCGACCAGCTCGGGGCCGGAGATGGTCTTGGTCACGTAACCCCGGGCGCCGGCCCGGATCACCGCGATCACGTCCTCGGCCGCGTCGGACACCGACAGGGCCAGGAAGCGCACGCCGGGATGGCTCTTGGACACCGCCTCCAGCACCGCCTGGCCGCCCCCGCCGGGGAGGTGGACGTCGAGCAGCACAACGTCGGGCACCACCTCGCGGATCCCCTTCACCGCCTCCTCCACGTCGGCCGCCTCTCCGACGACCTCGACCGCATCGCCGAGCTCGGCCCGCACGCCGGTGAGTACGAGGCGGTGGTCGTCGACGAGGAACACCCGTGGCTTCGTCGCCTCGCTCACCGGGGCATCACCAGCTCGACCTCCGTGCCCTCGCCCGCCGAGCTGGAGATCGTCGCCTTTCCTCCGTAGCGGTCCATACGCCCCACGATCGACTCGGAGATGCCCCGGCGGTCGCTGGGGACGTTGTCGGGGTCGAAGCCGCAGCCCCGGTCCCGCACGTACACCGTCACCTTGTCGGGCTCGACCTCGAGGAAGGCCGAGACCGACGAGGCCCCCGAGTGGCGGGCGGCGTTGGCCAGGGCCTCCCGGCTGGACTGGACGAGGGCGATGAGGCGCTGGTCGACCGGGCAGTCGCCCACCGCCACCGTCTCGACCTTGACCCCGTGGAGGTCCTCCACCTCGTCGCTCATGCGCTGGAGGGCGGCGGTGAGGCTCTCGTCGGGCGGGGCGTCGCCGCCGTACAGCCACGTGCGCAGCTCCCGTTCCTGTTGTCGGGCCAGGGTGGCCACCGCCTTCGGGTCGGCGCAGCTGCGCTGGATGAGGGTGAGGGTCTGGAGCACGGAGTCGTGGATGTGGGCCGCCACCTCGTCGCGCTCCTGGGCCCGGATGCGCTCCCGGCGCTCGGTGGCCAGGTCGTGGCTGAGCCGCCACCACCACGGCCCCGCCACCAGGGCGAGCCCGGCGCACACCGCGGCGGCGGCCACCAGGGCACGGCGGGTGCCGACGCCGTCGTCGGCGCTGACGAACATGCCCACGCCGGCGGCCACCAGCAGAGCGCCCACCACCACCTGGGCCAGGCCGAGGGCGACGCCGGCCAGGATGCGGCTGTCGGTGACCTGCGACATGGGCGAGGGAGCCGTCCTCGGTTGTGACCGTGCCACGACGGGAAATGATCCCACCGATCGGACGCTCGTAGCGCTCCCCGGCTGTTCCGGCCTCCGGTCGCGCCGGCGGTCAGGGTACGGGTCAGGGTCGAACCGGGGGTATCCCCGATTGCCGCGCCGGACGGGATGCCCGAGGATGACTCCGTAACGCAGCAGCGCCGCTGCTCCCGTCGTGGGCGGGGCCGGGGCGCTTCGGTAGCTGGCTCTGACCTGCTCCTTGGCTTGGCCGCCTTCAAGGAGTGGGCGGGGACAGCGTCCGAGGCGCCGCCACCTCGTCCCGGATCACCCGTGGGCCCCGCTGGGGGCCCACGGGTCTTTTCCGGGCCAGGTCGACCGCGCCTGCTCAACCGAGGAGGACGAATGGCGCCCGCACGCATGGGCGGTCGTCGCCGTCGACCACCCACAGCAGGTACGGGCCGGGGGGCGCCACGCCACCGTCCGGAGGAGCGGTGGCCTCGAGGGCGCCGGGCCCCGAAACCGTGAACTCGAGGCCGACGTAACGCTGGTCGCCGTCCCAGGCGTGGGTGACCGAGCCACAGCGGGTGAGGGCGACGCGCTGGATGTGGTCGGCCCGGGTGGTGGCGACCGCGAACGTCTGGCCGTAGGCCAACTCGGCAGGCGCCTGGAGGATGTCCGGTCGCAGCGGGTCGCCGTCATAGGGCGGGCTGTAGACCTCGATCCGGTACTCCTTCACGTCGTCGCCCCCGGCCTGTCCGTCGAGGTTGGAGCCGGCGGTCAGCACCAGCCCGTTGGGAAGCAGCAGCGCCACCGAGTGGTAGTTACGGGCGACGGTCGCCGGGGCCGTGGTCGTCCAGCTCTCCGACGCGGCGTCGGGTTCGTAGGCGCCGCTCGCCCAGTCGATTCCGGGGCGGTACAGCTCGCCCTCGAGGACGGCGTCGGTGTCGGGCAGCCCCGGGTCGCCGGCGTTGTCGATGCCACCGGCCAGGAACACCTCGCCGGTGGGCAGCAGGACGGCGCACCCGTGGCGGCGCAGCGGTGGGTCGGCAGGCCAGTCCCGGGGCGCCGTCGGCTCCCAGGTGGGCGGCTCGGCCTCCTCGCCGGTCTCCAGGGTGATGCGGTGGGGTCCCTCCAAGCCGACGAAGAGGACCCGGGGGGTGTAGCCGTCGCCCGGGAGCAGAGGGAGCAGCACGGCCGTGTGGTTGGTCTCGTCGAAGCGCCCGCCGTGCGGCGGCGAATCCACCAGCGTCTCGACCATCCCCGAGGCCAGGTCGTAGAAGCCGCAGCGCTCGTCGTTGGGCGAGGCCAGGAAGACCCGGCCTCCCGGGACGGTGAACAACCGCGGGTAGTAGGAGTAGCTGTCCGCATCGTGAGGTTCCTGGCCTTCCGGCGGCGCGCCGGCCAGGGACCAGGTCACGTAGAGCCAGTGTCCGGGGGTGTACGACCAGGCGTCGGCGACCGGGTCGTAGACCTCGGGGTGCCAGGCGCCGTGGCGGCTGTCGGTCAGCCGGGGATGCCCGGCCACGGCCAGCACCCGCCCGTCGGCCAGGGTCACCAGGCTCGGGTACCAGCGGCCCCCCGTGTCCGGCGGCCCCCCGGGCTCGGGCTGCAGAGGCGCAACCGGGTCCCAGATCCCCCCGGCGCGGTAGGCGGCACAGGCCCTGGTGCCGTCCCGGTGGAACTCCACCTCGTGGTGTCCCCCGCCCCAGGAGTTCGACCCGCCCCCGACCAGCAGCCGGCCGTCGGGCAGGAAGGCGTGGCCGCAGCAGAACGCGTCGGCCTCGGGCGAGTCCACCGCGAGCACGGCGTTGGTCGCCACGTCGTAGATGCGGGTGTTGTCGGTGGTCCCGTCGTCGGCGTTGGCCTCGTCGTGCTCGTTCCCGCCCAGCAGGAGGACCTGGCCGGCGGCCCCGTGGCCGGTCAGGGCGGCGTGGACGGCCAGTACCTCGGCGTCGTCGTGGGCGATCTCCCAGGGGCTGCGGTCGTGGCTCGGGAGGGTGTCGAGGTTGTTGGCGGTGGAGGCGTCGGGATCCGAGCGGAGGTACAGGCCGCTCGGGCCGTCCACCACCGCGATCGGCCTGGAGTTGCCTTCGACGAAGTAGCGATGACGGCCGCTGACGATGTCGGCGATGGCCCACTCGGCCCGGCGCTGGAACCAGTCCTCGGCCGGGTTGGCCAGGGCCAGGGTCAGGCCCCGCGAGTCCCGAGCCACGTGGGTGACCAGACGGTCCGCCATTGCCGGCCCGGAGCCTACCGGCCCCGCCCCTTCAGTACTCGATCCCCTTCTTGGCGGTGATGCCCTGGTCGTAGGCGTGTTTGATCTTGCGCATCTCGGTGACGGTGTCGGCCACCTCGACGACTTCCGCAGGGGCGTCCCGGCCGGTCACGACCACGTTGGTGTGGGGGGCCCGGTCGCGAAGGCCGGCCACGACGTCGTCCACGGGGACCCAGCCGTACTTCACCGCGTAGGTGAGCTCGTCG
>DASUXN010000223.1:0-3540 GCA_036377875.1 Acidimicrobiales bacterium | reverse complement strand
AGATCAGGATGTGCATGGGGCAGTTCATGGGCTTCGGGTAGTACGTCTGGCCCTCCATCTCCATGGGGGGGTACATCCCGTCGGCGTACCACTCGAGGTGCCCCGACTGCTTGAACAGGGTGTCCCGGCTCAGGTGAGGCGTCCACACGAACGAGTAGCCGGCCGCCTCGTGCTCGGCCTTGGAGTAGTCCTCCATCAGCTTGCGGATGAGGCCGCCCTTGGGGTGGAACACGGGCAGGCCGCCGCCGATCTCGGGTGGGAAATGGAACAGGTCGAGCTCCACGCCGAGCTTGCGGTGGTCGCGCTTCTCGGCCTCCTCCAGGCGGTGCAGGTGCTCCGCCAGCGCCTTGTCGGATTCCCAGGCGGTGCCGTAGATGCGCTGGAGCATGGGGCGCTTCTCGTCGCCCCGCCAGTAGGCGCCCGCCACCTTCATGAGCTTGAACGACCCGAGCCGACGGGTGGACGGCACGTGGGGCCCACGGCACAGGTCGGCCCAGCCCGCGCCGTTCGTGTGGAGGTTGCGGTACACGCTGACGACGGAGCCCTCGGCCCCCTCGCCCTCCTCGACGCCCTCGATGATCTCCACCTTGTAGGGCTGGTCGGCGAAGGCGGCCAGCCCCTCGTCCCGGCTCAGCTCCTCGCGCACGAAGGGCTGGTCCTCCCCCACGATCTCCCGCATGCGGGCCTCGATGCGGGCCAGGTCGTCGTCGGAGAAGTGGACGCCACCGGGCAGGTCGAAGTCGTAGTAGAAGCCGTCCTCGATGGGGGGGCCGATGGCGTACTTTGCCCCCGGGAACAGGTCGCACACCGCCTGGGCCATGACGTGGGCGGTGGAGTGGCGGAGGACGTAGCGCCCGTCGTCGGAGTTGTCGGTGACGATCGACACCTCGGCCCCACCGGGGAGGGGCTGGCCCAGGTCGGTCATGGCGCCGTTGACGACGGCCGCCACCGCCGCCTTGGCCAACCCCCGGCCGATGGACGCGGCGAGATCGCCCGCCGTGGACCCGCTCGGCAGGGTGCGAGCGGAACCGTCGGGAAGGCGCACTTCGATCTCGTCGGCCATGGCCCGACGTTACCGGGGGTCGGCGAAGACCCGGCGTGGGATTGTGGGCGCTGTGGGCGACCGCTTCGAGTACCGCAACGTGCGGGTGGACGGGGACGACGGGCCCATCGTCGACGGGTTCTCGGCCCGCATCCCGGCCGACGGGCTGACCGCCATCGTCGGGCCGTCCGGATCGGGCAAGACCACCCTGCTGCGGCTGCTCAACCGTCTCGACGATCCCGACGGCGGCTCAGTCCTGCTCGACGGGCGGGACGTGCGGGACTACGACGTGCTCGACCTGCGAAAACGGGTCCAGCTGGTGGGGCAGGTGCCGGTGCCGTTCGCGGGCACGGTGGCCGACAACGTGGGCGAGGGCTGGGAGGAGCTGCTGGAGCGGGTTGGCCTCCCCGTAGCCGTGGCCACCCGCCCCGCCGACGTGCTGTCGATCGGCGAGGCCCAGCGCATGTGCCTGGCCCGGGCCCTGGCCCGCCGACCCGAGGCCCTGGTGCTGGACGAGCCCACGTCCGCCCTCGACACGTCGTCCAAGGCGGGGGTGGAGCGGCTCGTCCGGTCGCTCGCCGACGACGGGCTGACGGTGGTGATGGTCACCCACGACCCGAGGCAGGCCACCGAGCTGGCCGACCGGGTCGTCGAGGTGCGGCGGGCGACGTCGTGAACGATCTCAGCGGGCGAATCGGCTTCGGCGAGGTCGCCCTGTCGCTGCTGCTGGTGGCGGTGGCGGCGGCCGTGTCGTGGCGGCGGAAGGCCGGCCTCGAGCAGGACATCCTGGTGGCCACCTTCCGGTCGTTCGCCCAGCTCCTGGCCATCGGCTTCGTGCTGGAGTGGCTGTTCGGGCCGGGTCGGGGCTGGCTGACGCCCATCGTGCTGGCGGTGATGGTCGCCACCGCCACCCTCACGTCGAGTGTGCGGGGCAAGCGCGTGCCGGGAGCGCGGGGCGTGGCCGCCGCCTCGGTGTCGGTGGCCGCCGCGTCCACGCTCGGGGTTCTGCTCGCCCTGGGCATCGTGCCCGTCGAGCCCCGAGCCGCCATCCCCCTCGGGTCGATGATCCTGTCCAACGCCATGAACACGGCCTCCCTCGTCATGGCCCGGCTGCGGGACGACCTGGCGTCCAACCGGCGTGAGGTCGAGGCCCGCCTGAGCCTCGGCCAGACGGCAGCCGAGGCGGGGGCGCCCTGGCACCGCACCGCCCTTCGGACGGGCATGCTGCCCATCGTCGACAACACCAAGGTGGTCGGGCTGGTCGCCCTGCCCGGGGCCATGACGGGGATGCTCTTGGCGGGCGCCTCTCCCGCCTCCGCCATCCGCCTCCAGCTCATCGTCATGTACATGCTGCTGGCCGGCAACGCCCTGGCCGCCCTCGTAGCCGGCCAGCTCACCCTCCGCCGGCTGTTCACGAGGGACCATCAGCTCATCCGGTCCCTACGCCGGGCCTGACTGGTCCAGCGCAGGTGACGAGAGGCGGGCGTATCATGGCCGTCTCGTCCGCCATGACCGATCACACTCCCCAGGCAGGGATGTTCGAGCTGGTGCTCGAGCCCCAGAACGACCGCTACGACCCCGACGACGAGCGGTGGCGGAACCAGGTCGGGGAGTTCGTCGACGCCCTCCGCCGCGAGGTGGGCGGCGTGCGGCGGGAGCGGGCGCCGGTGGAGGGCGCCAAGGGGAGCGTCGAGACGCTGGTCGTGGCCCTCGGTTCAGCCGGCGCCTTCACCGCCGCCGTCGAGTTCTTCCGGGCGTGGATCGGCCGTGACCGGAGCCGCAGCCTGGACATCTGCTGGTCCGCCGAGCAAGGCCAGTGCCGCGTCTCGATCCGCGGGGACGCGGTCGATCAGGAGACGCTCCAGGTGGTGGCCGAGGCGGCCGCCCGGCAGCTGCGAACCGTGCAGGAGCCATGGGCAGCTACCGAGCCCTGCTGATCGGGAACTCCTCGTTCCCTGCCGATCCCCACAACCTCCGCCCGCTGGCCGGGCCGGTCAACGACGTCGCCGTCCTGCGGGCGGCGCTGACGGATCCCGCCGTCGGCCTCTTCGAGCCCGAATCGGTGCGGCTCGTGCCCGAGCGCACCGCTCCGGAGATCCTCGTGGAGCTGGAGCGCTTCTTCTCGTCAGCCCGCCGCGACGACACCCTCCTGCTGTATTACAGCGGCCACGGCCTGCTCAACGAGCGCAACCAGCTCTTCCTCTGCGCCCGGGACACCCGCACCGACCTGCTGAAGTCCACCGCCGTCGGGGCCGCCGCCATCAACCTCATGTTCGAGGAGTCCGCGGCCCGCACCACCGTGATCGTGCTCGACTGCTGCCACAGCGGCGCCTTCAAGAGCGGCAACCTGGCGGACAGCCTCCGGGGCAGCGGCCGCTTCCTCCTCACCAGCTGCCGTAGCAGCGACCTCGCATCCGACGCGACCAGGGAGAACGCCACCAGCGTGTTCACCAACCACCTGGTTCACGGGCTGCTGCAGGGGGCCGACGACTCCGACC
>DASUXN010000222.1:0-10399 GCA_036377875.1 Acidimicrobiales bacterium | reverse complement strand
CCGGCCCGGGTCACGGCCGCCCTCGTGGCCGCCGTCCGGCCGGGGTCGGCCGCCGCCGTCCTCACCGCCGTCCGCACCCAGGCCCCGTCCCACCCGTCGCCCAACGCAGGCGTGGCCGAGGCCGCTTTCGCCGCCGCCCTGGGCGTGCAGCTGGGGGGCGTCAACGTCTACGGCGACCGGGTGGAGACGAGGGCGGCGCTGGGTACGGGCCCGCCCCCGTCGGCCGCCGACATCGCCCGCGCCGTCCACCTGTCGTCGGACGTGGCATGGGCGCTCACCGCGGGCCTGGCCCTGCTCAGCGGCAGGCGGCGACCAGGGAGGGGAAGGGGTTGACCACGTCGTCGCCCCCGTTGGGATGGATGACGAAGTGCAGGTGGGGCGAGGTCGCCTCGGCGTCGCCGGTGTTGCCCACGTATCCGATCACGTCCCCCGCCGACACCCGCCCGCTCTCGCCGTAGTCGGAGAGGTGGGCCAGGTAGTAGCGGTTGCCGTCGCTGCCCCACAGCATGACCGCCTTGCCGCCCGACGGGTTGGGGAAGCGCTCGACCGTCCCGCCCACGGGGGCGTAGATCTCGGTCCCTTTCGAGGCGAACAGGTCGACACCCTCGTGCACGACGCCACCGGGCTTCATGTACCCGTAGTCGTTCACGAACGAGGCGCCCGGCACGGGGCACTGCCACGTCGCCTTGGGCGCCACCAGCACGTCGCCGGGGACGATCAGGTTGGGGTTGGAGATGTCGTTGGCGTCGACGAGCTGCTGCACGGAGACGCCCAGCCGCAGCGAGATGGTCGACAGGTCGTCGCCCTCCCGCACCACGTATCGCCCCCCGCCGGCCGTGGCGCCGGCGGTGGGCGGGCCCGCGCTGGCACTGCCGACGGGCGGGACGGAGAGCAGGCGGCCGGCGGGCACCCAGTCGGGGTCCACCAGGCCATTGGCCTTGGCCAGGGCGGTGACGGGCACGCCCACCCGGTCCGAGATCGTCCACAGCGTGTCGCCGGGACGGACCAGGTACTCGGTGGCCGAACCCCCGTCCGACGGCACCACGAGGAGGTGGCCGGCGACGATGAAGTTGGGGTCGTCGATGCCGTTGGCCTCGGCCAGCGACTCGGCGGTCACGCCGAAGCGCGCCGCCACGTCGGAGAGGGTGTCGCCCTCCCGCACCAGGTACTGGTCGGCCGAAGCCAAGCTCATGCGCACGAAGATCGCTGCCAGCCCGGCGGCGACGACGACAACCACGGGGAGGAGCCTCTTGGCCTGCACGTTTTCGCCTGCCTCCTAGACCCCCTTCGCACCCGGCGGTCAAGATAGCAACACCAGCAACATGTGTCACTTTGACAACAGCAGCACCTACCCGGTCAGGAGCTTCAGCAGCTCCGCCCCCGTCACCCAGTCGTCGGACACGTTGGCGAACCGGTCGTTGCCCTCGTACCGCAGCAGCCGCACCCATCCGCTGCACACCGCCGGCAACAGCGGCATCTGGCGCATGTCGCAGCTGTAGGCGTGGCCCATGAAGCTGGGCTCGTCCCTGGTCGCCCGCAGCTTGTCGGACAGGGCCTTGCCCGTCGGCTCGCCATCGAGGTCGGTGAGCAGGCGGTGGAGGTTCATGACGAGTGAGAAGCCGGCCTGGGAGAGCACGGACGGGCTGGCGTCGCCCGGCCCGTACTCGCGCAGCTTGTCGAGGTAGGTGGCCACCTCGGGGTTGGACGACTCGGTGTAGGGCACGAGGGCGGAGGCGAACGTGACACCGTTGGCGGCCGAGCCGGCGGCGTCGAAGACCTGCTCGGCGGCGCAGGCGCTGGGCAGGAACATCCGCGCCCGCACCCGCAGCGACTGGGCGGCCTGGAGGACCCGGGTGCAGCCCTGGGCGGGAAAGACGGCGAGGAGGACGTCGGGATTGTTGGCGGTGGCAGCCCGCACGGCCGGGACGAAGTCGGCGGCGTCGCCCTTCTCGGACACGATCTTGAGGTCGGTCACGCCCTTCTTCTCGAGGATGGCCCGGGCCGCCAGCACCGCCGCACCCTGGAGGCCGGGCAGATCGAGGTGGACGACGCCGACCTTCTTGGCCCCCAGCGTGGCGGTGATGTACTCGGTCTGGGCCAGCAGGTCGGCCGCCAGTCCACCCGCCAGCAGGAAGGCGCGCTGGGAGGCCAGCTCGTCGCCCAGGGCGGGGGTCATGCCCACGTAGGGGATGTCGGCCGACTGGAACACGGGCAGAGACGACCCGGCGAAGAAGTCGATCCCGCCCAGCACCGCCACCGGGTTGCGGGCCCGCAGCCGGGTGGCGCACGCCTGGGACGACTCGGGCGTGCCGACGGTGCCGCACACGTCCAGCTCCAACGGCCGGCCGTCGACGCCACCCAGCTCCTCGTTGACGTAGCGGACGGCGGCCTCGGCATCGCGGCGGATCTCGGGGAACGAGCCGGTCGGGGCCTCCTCCATGTTGATCATGCCCACGACCAACGGCTCGCCGGTGGCCCGGCCCGCCCGCTGCGGGTCCTCGTCTCCGCCCGAGCAGGCGGTGGCGACCACCGCCGCAACCACGACGAGGGCGACCACCATCCGGCGAGACGTGCGCATCGGGCCATGATCCCCTGGCGGCAGACCGGTCTGCCACCGGCTGCGAGGCGTTCAGCGACGCAGGCGGCGGGCTGTTGGCCCCGCAGGCGGCGCGTAGCCTGCGGCGATCCGCGACCACCTGCTCTTCCTGCTGCTGGGCCTGGGCGCGGGAGGGGTGTACGCCGCCCTGGGGCTCGGCCTGGTCGTGGTGCACCGGGTCTCGGGCGTGGTGAACGTGGCCCACGGGGCGATGGCCTCGGCCGCCACCTACGTGTTCGTCGACCTGCGGGTCGACCTGCCCTTCGCCGCCGCCCTCGCCGTGTCGCTGCTGGCCGCCGCCGCCCTCGGCCTGGTCGTCCACACCCTCGTCTTCCGGCCGTTGCACGCGGCGCCGCCGCTGTCACGGGTGGTCGCCTCGGTGGGCGTGATGATCACGCTCCAGGCCGCTCTCGTCCTCCGCTTCGGCAGCGCCAACCGGTCCGTCGCCCCCGTCCTGCCCAACTCTCCCACCGGCCTGTTCGGCCTCGACGTCCCTCGCGACCGGCTGTTGTTGGCCGCCCTGGCGGTGGCCGCGGCGGCGGTTCTGTGGGCGGTGGGCCGGTGGGCCCGGACCGGCCTGGCCACCCGGGCCGTGGCCGACGACCCCACCGCCACCGCTCTTCTCGGCTGGTCGCCGCAGGCCCTGGCCGCCGGCAGCTGGGCCCTGGCCAGCGTGCTCGCCGGGCTGGCCGGCATCCTCGCCGCCCCTATCAGCTCCCTCAACCCGACGACCTACAGCCTGCTCGTCGTTCCCGCCCTGGCCGCCGCCCTCGTCGGCGGACTGTCGTCGTTCGCGGGCACGGCCGCCGCCGGCCTGGCCCTGGGCATGGTGCAGTCCGTGCTGGTGAAGTTCCAGGCCGACGTGTCGTGGCTCGACAAGCCCGGCCTCCGCGACGCGCTTCCGTTCTTCGTGATCGTGGTGGCCATGGTCGTCCGGGGACGGACGGTGGTGGCGCGCGGCGACCCGGTGGGGATACGCCTGCCCGCCGCCCCCCGACCGTCGCTCGACCGGCGGACGGCGGCGGTGGCGGCCGCGGGCGCGGCTGCCGTGGTCACCGGCCTGTTCCGGTTCGGGCCCGAGCTGCGGCTGGCCCTCATCCTGAGCCTGGTCGGCGCCGTGGTGTGCCTGTCGGCGGTGGTGCTCACCGGCTGGCTGGGGCAGATCTCGCTGGCCCAGATGGCTTTCGCGGGAGTGGCCGGCTTCGGCCTGGCCCGGCTGGCGGGCGAGGCGGGCGTCCCCTTCCCGCTGGCGCCGGTCCTGGCCGCCCTGCTGGCCGGTGTGGTCGGGTTGGTCGTCGGCCTGCCCGCCCTGCGGGTGCGGGGCGTCGATCTGGCGGTGGTGACGCTGGCCGGAGCGGTGGCCGTCGAGGAGCTGATCTTCAAGGACGTGGTCCTCACCGGCGGTGTGGCCGGCCGTCAGGTGCCCGAACCCCGCCTGTTAGGCCTCGACCTGGGCGTCGGGGGTTCGGCCTCGTCCAGCTACCCCCGTCCTGTCTACGGGCTGGTGGTGCTGACCGTGCTGATCGCCCTGCTCGTAGGGGCGGCCGTGGTCCGTCGAGGAGCGGGGGGACGGCGCATGCTGGCGGTGCGGTCGAACGAGCGGGCCGCCGCAGCCGTAGGCGTCGACGTGGGGAGAACGAAACTGGGTGGGTTCGCGGCGTCGGCGGCGGTCGCCGGGCTGGGCGGCGCCCTGCTGGGATACGCCCAGGGACGGCTCTCGTTCGCATCCTTCGGTGTGTTCGTCTCGCTGTCGGTGCTGGCGGTGACGTACGTGGGCGGCATCGCCCGCCTGGCCGGCGCCCTCGTCGGAGGGGCGCTCGTCAGCGGCGGCATCGCCTTCGCCCTCATCGACCGGGCCGCCGACCTGGGCCGCTACCAGCTCCTGGCCACGGGCCTCGCCCTCGTCGGCTTGGCCGTGCTGCGGAGGGGCCGGTGACGCCGATCCTCGACATCGCCGTGGCGACTGTGCGCTTCGAGGCCCTCGAGGCCCTGGCCGACGTATCGCTGACGGTCGACGAGGGGGCCATCGTCGGACTGGTCGGGCCCAACGGCGCCGGGAAGACCACCCTCCTCGACGCCGTCAGCGGCTTCGTCCCCCTTGCCGCGGGGACGGTGACCCTCGGCGGCGTCGACGTGACCCGGGCCCCCGCCCACCGCCGGGCCCGGCTCGGCTTGGGCCGTACCTTCCAGGCCCTCGAGCTGTTCGACGACCTGACGGTCGACGAGAACCTGTTGGTGGCGGGGGCCCAGCCGGGCGGCCCGAGCGACCTGCGCCTGCCCACCGCCCTCGCCCACGGCGACCGCAAGGACCTGGCCCTCGGACGGGCGCTGGCGGCCAGGCCTCGGGTCGTCCTCCTCGACGAGCCGGCCGCCGGCCTCGATCCAGCCGGTCGCGCCGCCTTGGTGAAGCGCTGCCGGGCGCTGGCCGCGTCGGGGGTCGCAGTAGTGATCGCCGACCACGACCTCGACCTCGTCCTCGGCCTGTGCGACTCGGTGACCGTGCTCGACTTCGGCCGGGTGCTCGCCGCCGGCCCGCCCGCCACCGTGCGGGCCGACCCGGCCGTGGTCACCGCCTACCTGGGCGCGCCCACACCTGCTGCGGGGCCGAACGACGCGGCCGCCTTGCCACCCATGCCCGTACCGCCCGTGCCCATGCTGCCGCCCGGCGAGCCGGGCGAAGTCCTCCTGGACGTCCGTGGCCTGGTCGCGGGCTACGGCGGCGTTCCCGTGCTGCACGGCCTGGACCTCTGCGTGCGGGAGGGCGAGGTGGTCGCCCTGCTCGGGCCCAACGGGGCGGGCAAGACGACGACCCTGCGGGCCCTGTCCGGCGTGGTCCCCGTCGCCGGCGGCTCGGTCGAGACCCTGGGCCGCCCCGCCGCCTCCACGCCGCCCCACCGCCTCGCCCGGCGGGGGCTGGCGTCCATCCCCCAGGACCGCGGCGTGCTGGGCGGGCTGACAGTGGCCGAGAACCTCCGCCTGGCCAGCCCCGGCCGCGACGCCGTCGCCCGCGCTCTCCATTTCGTCCCCGCCCTCGAAGCGCTCCTGACTCGACGGGCGGGCCGGCTCTCGGGCGGCGAGCAGCAGCTGCTGGCCGTGGCACGGGCCCTCGTCCGCCGCCCCAAGCTGCTGTTCGTCGACGAACTGAGCATGGGGCTCGCCCCCCGAGCCGCCCGAGACGCCCTCGACGCGTTGCGGGCGCTGGCCGCCGAGCGACGCGCCGGCATCCTGCTGGCCGAGCAGCATCCCCGGCTCGCCCTCCAGCTCGCCGACCGGGCAGTCGTCCTTTCTCGCGGACGGGTGGTCCACCACGGGCCGGCGGCCGATCTGGTCCGACGTCCCGAGATCCTCGAGGCCGCCTACCTGGGCAGGGCGTCTAGCTCTGGGTGACGCCCCGGGCGTAGATCACGGCCCGGTCCCGGCCCAGGGCCTTGGCCAGCAGCAGGGCGGAGTCGGCGGCGGCGAAGAGGGTGTCCGGATCGTCACCGTCCTCGGGGTAGCCGGCGATGCCGAAGCTGATCGTGACCGGCACCGCGTTGCGGCGGAAGGCGCGGCCGATGTTGAGCCGGAGGCGCTCGGCCAGCAGGTAGGCCCCCTCGGGGTCGGTGGCGGGAAGGATGAGGGCGAACTCCTCGCCTCCCATGCGGGCCACGCTGTCCAATCGGCGCCCGGTCGACGCCAGCTCGGCGGCGACCCGCTTCAGCACCCGGTCGCCGACGGGATGGCCGAGCTCGTCGTTGACGGCCTTGAAGTGGTCGATGTCGGCGACGATGAGCGAGAAGGCGTGCCCGGTGCGGTCGCTGCGGGCGATCTCGAGGTCGAGGACCTCCTCGTAGCCGCGACGGTTGCGCAGCCCGGTCAACGGGTCGGTGAGGGCGGCGTCGGCCAAGCGGCTCACGAGGGCGTCCACCCGGGCCCGCAGCAAGGCCACCAAGGTGCAGATGACGACGGTGGTGAGGACCAGGATCGCCCAGCGCTGGAAGGGAAAGGCGTTGCCGGGCATGGCGATCAGCGACACCGCGTAGTTCACCGCGATGAAGGCGACCTGGGGCGCGGCCCGCCGCCAGGGCAGGAAGTAGAAGGCGTGGACCGCCAGCCACAGGTACGCCATGGCGTAGGGGATGTCCGGGTTCTGGTAGCCGGTGATCATCGCCCCGACCACCAGGTACAGCAGATAGGCGCAGACGTCGGGCGTCCAGTGAGGGAGGCGGTCCCGGCCCGCCATGACGATCCCCAGCAGGGTGAACCCGATGATGTCGGCGCACAGCAGCGCCGTCCGGGCGCCGCCGGGAGGGCTGGTCGTCAGGAGCGCGATCAGGAAGAACGTGGCGCAGATGCCCCACATGACGACCAGGGACCGCAGCATGATCCCCCAGTCCGGGTCTCCTCGGCTCAGCGCGACCCGCTCCGGGCCTGACCGGTCCCGTGCCGCATGCTGTTCGGGCCGAGGATCGTTCGCGCGATCCGCCATAGTTCCCGTATCGGCACGTTGCCGGCGGTTCTCGACCCCTTTTCTGCCAGAACGTGCCCACCCGCCGTCTCGTCGGAGCGCCCCCAACCGTGCCAGTGTGTTCGGCATATGAAGGTCGGGATCCTGGGAGGAACGGGCCCCGCCGGTCAGGCGATCGCGGCCCGGTTGGCGTTCGTCGGCATCGACGTGGTCCTCGGTTCGCGCTCGGTCGAACGGGCTACCGAGGCGTGCGAGACCATCCACAAGAAGTGGCCCGACCTCGACCTGCCGCTGACGCCGGGCATCAACGCCGACGCGGCCCGGGCGGAGCTGGTCGTGGTGGCCACGCCGTGGGACGCGGCCGCCCCGACGGCCGCCTCGGTGGCCGCCGAGTTGGAGGGAAAGGTCGTCGTCTCCATGGCCAACGCCCTGGTCAAGGCGGATGGCGAGTTCCGCCCCGTCGTACCGCCCGAGGGCTCGGTCGCCCTGGCCGTGCAGCAGGCCGTGCCCGCCGCCCACGTGGCGGCCGCCTTCCACCACCTGCCGGCACGGTCGCTGGCCGACCTGACCCGGCCCGTGGCCGGCGACATCCTCGTCACCGCCGCCTCGCCCGAGGCGGCCGAGGCCACCGCCGAACTGGTCCGTCGCATCCCCGACCTGCGCCCTCTCCAGGCCGGCTCGCTGGCCAACGCCGCCCCCATCGAAGAGTTCACCGCCGTCCTGCTCGAAGTCAACCGCCGCTACAAGATGCGGGCCACCATCCGCCTGGTCGGGCACGACGGCACCTGACATGCCCATGCGGCTGTACGACACCGCCCGCCAGGCGGTCGTCGCCTTCGAGCCCGGCCCGCTCGTGACCATGTACACGTGCGGCATCACCCCCTACGACGCCACCCACGCCGGCCACGCCGCCACCTACGTGCTCTACGACGTCCTGCAGCGCCGCCTGAGGGACGCCGGCCACCGGACGCAGTGCGTGCGCAACATCACCGACGTCGACGACGACATCCTCCGTCGAGCCCGCGAGCTGGGCGTCCACTACCTCGACCTGGCCGCCGAGGAGGTGGCCCGCTTCTCGGCCGACATGCAGGCCCTCAACATGCTGCCCGTCTTCAGCGAGCCGCCCGCCTCCTCCGCCATCCACGACATTCTCGGCTTCATCGGCATGGTCCTCGACCGGGGCCACGCCTACCAGGCCGGCGGCGCCGTCTACTTCAGCGTCGGCTCGTTCGAGCGGTTCGGCCAGGTGAGCCACCTGAGCCGGGACGAGATGCTCGAGCTGGCGGCCGAGCGGGGCGGCAACCCCGACGACCCCAACAAACGAGACCCCCTCGACTTCGTGCTGTGGCAGCCTTCGGCCCCCGACGAGCCGTCCTGGGACTCGATGTGGGGCCCCGGCCGTCCGGGCTGGCACATCGAGTGCTCGGCTCTGGCGCTGCGCGAGCTGGGCACGACCATCGACCTGCACGGAGGCGGGTCCGACCTGATCTTCCCCCACCACGAGTGTGAGGCAGCCCAGTCCGAGGCGGCCACCGGCGAGCCTTTCGTGCGCCACTGGCTGCACGCACCGATGGTGCGGCTGGACGGGGTGAAGATGTCGAAGTCCCTCGGCAACCTGGTCTTCGTCAGCGATCTGGTCAAGGACTGGGACCCCATGGCCGTGCGCCTGGCCATCCTCGCCCACCACTACCGCCAGCCCTGGGACTGGACGGAGGACCTGTTGCGGAAGGCCTCCGAGCGGCTCGAGCGGTGGCGGGCGGCGGGGGAGGGCGACGGCGGCCTCGACGAGGTGCGGACCGCCCTCGACGACGACCTGCGCTTCCCTCGGGCCCTGGCCGCCCTCGACGCCGCCGCAGCACGGGGCGAGGGCGTGTCGGTCGGAGCCGAGCTCCTGGGCGTCACCCTCTCATAGCCGCTCAGCCGCAAGCCCCGCCCTCGGGGATCGTGCGCACCTTGGCCGAGTCGCCCGCGGCCATGGCCGCCAACAACCGGTCCATCACCGCCACGAGGTCGGTGTTGCGGTCGAGGTCGACCTCGAGCCCGTGCCGGCGCAGGTTGCGCAGCTCCTCCACGGCCAGGGCTCTCGCCGCTACGTCGCCACCGAGCCACCTGGTCCGCACCCGGCACATCGAGCGGGCGATCTCGGTGGTGCGCTGTCCCTCCTCGACCAGCGAGCTGCTCACCGGTCGTTCCCGAGGCGCCCCCTCGTCGAGCACGTCCTGCCACATCGACTCGTCCACCTCCCGGATGGCCTCGACGACCGTGCCCACGTCCATCCCCGCCGGGGGGTCGGACAGGACGACCTCGGCTACCACGCCCGGCCGCACCTCCCACATCAGGGCCCACCGCGGCTGGCCCTCGTAGCGGGCCAGCACCCCCGCCTGCCCGTCGACCGGGTACGAGCGGAGCTCGGAGGCCGAGGCGGCCCGGTCCGCGACCAGGTCGAGGAGGACGGGCTGGCCGCCTCCCTGGAGACGGAGTGACGCCCGGGTGTTCCCGATCTCGTAGCGCACGTCGCTGGTGGGGCGCATGCCGCTCGGAATAGTGCCGGCCCCTTCAACGGTCAACCCGCCCGGCGGCGAGCCGCTGGCCCAGGTGAACGTCCCGTCGGGGCCCACCCGCAGGTCCCGGCCCAGGGCAAGGAGCTCCTCGTCCGTGACCCGAAGTCCGACCAGGTGGACGGCGCGGCCGTCGGGGAGGTACCAACCCAGGCTCTTGGCCAGGGTGGTGGAGCTCTGCAGCCACGCCGGCTGCCCCCCCACCTCCACCGCGACCGCCGTGGGACTGCGATCGCCGACGCCGTAGTTCGCACCCGGGGCGACGGTGGTCACGAACACGACCCGGCCGTCGTAGCCCTTGCCCGGCTCGGCCAGCACCGAGTGTTCGATGGCGGCATGGGCCGGAGCCAGCTCCTGGCCGCTGAGCGCCTCGGCCGCGTAGGCCAGCGTCCACCCGGGCAGGTCGAGCACGAGGCGGGGGAGGGGACCGTCGGGGGTGATGGGGCCGGTGGCCACCCCGGCGGTGCCTCCGCTGCCTTCCCGGACCATCGTCAGGCCGCCGACCACGGCCACCAGGCACAGGGCGGTGGCCGCCACCCGAGCCCGCTGGCGGCGGCGGTGGCGGATCTCGATCCGCCCGCGAATGCCCGCCCAGCCGCCGCTGGCGATCGGCGCCCGTCCGGCCCGGTCGTGGAGGTGGGCCGTCAACCGTTCCTCGAGGACGTTCATCGTTCGATCACCTCACGTAGCTGGGCCATTCCCCGGTGGACCAGGGACTTCACGGTCCCCGGACGCACGCCCAGGGCGGCCGCGATCTCGGCTTCAGGCAAGTCGGCGTAGTAACGGAGAACGATCGCC
>DASUXN010000221.1:0-9201 GCA_036377875.1 Acidimicrobiales bacterium | reverse complement strand
GGCTGCTTGGCCGTGGCCAGGGCGGCGACCACGTCGTCGGTGGCCCGGCCCGTCCGCTCCATGCCCGTCACCTTTTGGAAGGCGAGCACCGCGTCACGGGTGTCGGCGTCGTAGCCGCTGTCGACGGCGCCCACGAAATACCGCAGCGCCGACAGCTTCTGCTCGATCGTGAGCACGACCGGCCCTTCGGCTCCGACCCCCAGCCCGGGGAGCGGCGCCGCCTCGGCCGGGACGGTGGTAGTGGTCGCGGTGGGCCCGTCCTCGGGCACGGCCGCGGCCACGTCCTGGAAGGAGGCGTTCATCCCGACCGGGCGGGCGCTGAGTTGGGCGCCCCCGCCCGTGCCGCCCGAGGCGCAACCGGCCAGAAGCAGCCCGGCGACCACGGCGGCCTCCGCCGATCGCCAACCCCGGATGTCCCGACCTCGCCCCACCTCGGCGTCGAAGCTAGCGCCTACCATCCGCCCGTGCCGCTCGCCCCCGGGGATCGCGCTCCCCGGTTCCGCCTCGCCGACATCGCCACCGGCGACGTGGTCACCGAGCCGTGGGCGGACGGGCCGCTGGCCCTGGTGTTCTTCAAGGTCACCTGCCCCGTCTGCCAGATGGTCGCACCCGTGGTCCAGGCGATGGCCGACGGAGGCGCCCCGGTGGTGGCCATCGGCCAGGACCCCCCGGCCAAACTGCAGTCGTACCGGGACCGGTACGGCCAGCGGGTGACGACGCTGTCCGAATCGCCTCCCTACATCGTCTCCGACGCCTACCGGATCACGGCCGTCCCGACCCTCTTCCTCGTCGGGAGCGACGGCACGGTGGAACAAGTCGCCGGCGCCTGGGACCGCAAGGGCTGGAACGCGGTCGCCACCGCCCTGGGAGCTCCCGCCGTCTCGGCCGACGGCGACGGCCTCCCGCCCTATCGCCCGGGCTGAGGTAGCCGCAATCGTCACTGACCCGGTCGGGTCAGCTCATGCGGCGGGGCCGGCGGCAGCGGCAGTGGGCGGCAGTTCGGCGGCCGTGTCCGGCGGCTTGCCGGGGGGATCGTCGTAGGCCGCCGCCACTTGGGGACGGGTCACGGCCACCAGCCCGACGATCATCAGGTAGAGCACGGCCGTCCCCGCGGTCACCGCCCGCAGCCCGATGCGGTCCCCCAGGAAGCCCTGGACGATGGCGCCGATCGGGTAGATGACGCCCAGGGCGACCATGTAGAGGCTCAGGACGCGGGCCCGCAGCGCCTCGGGGGCGCGTAGCTGCACGACGGCGCCGAACCCCGACAGCAACCCCACGTAGGCCGCCCCCACCAGCACAAGCATCACCGTCGCGGTGGCCAGGTTGGGGGACAGGCCGTAGGCGATGAGGACGACGGGCAGCACGACCATGTCGCCCACCAGCACCCGCCGGCGGCCGTAGCGCTCGGCGAGCCAGGCGAGCATCAGGGCCCCGACGACGGCGCCCACGCCCTGGGCCGTGATCAGCACCGACGTGCCCGTCCCACCGTTGTCGAACAGCTTGAGCGCCACCGCTGGCACGAGGGCGATGAACGGCGACAGCAGGAAGGCGGTCACCGCGATCGAGGAAATGGCCAGGCGGCAACCGGGCTCGGCGGCCGCGCCCCGGGCGCCGGCCACGATCCGGCTCCACAGGCCTCCCGTCTCCTCGTGGGGCGGGTTCGGAGGCACGCGGACGAGGAGAATGGCGACGATCACCGCCGCGAACGAAGCGGCGTTGATGGCGAAGGCCCACGTGTAGGAGCTCACGGCCAGGACCACACCGGCCAGGGCCGGTCCTACGACCCGTCCGAGGTTGTACTGGGCGAGGGTGAGCGAGGTGGCAGCCAGGATCTCTTCCCGGGGGACGAGGTCGGGGAGCAGGGCCTGGTAGGCGGGGAACCCGAGGGCGGCCATGGCCCCGCCGGCGAGCACGAGCAGGGTGATCGCGCCCGCGCCGGTGCGGCCGGTCCCGACCAGCACCGCCAGCCCGGCGGCAAAGACGGTCTCCCCGATAGTCGTGATCAGCAGCCAGCGCCGCCGGTCAACCCGGTCGGCCATGGCCCCGCCTACCGGCGCGAGCAGGCCGATGGGCAGGAAGGCGGCGGCCGCCACCAGGCCGGTCCAGCCCGCCTGCCCGGTGACGTCGGTGATGAGCACACCGACGGCGACGGTCTGCATCCACGTCCCCACGTTGGAGACGAGCGCCGCCAGCCAGATGATCGTGAAATCCCGCCGCCGCAGCGGCTGCAACGCCAGGCTGCCCCTACGTTCAGGCCGCGCCGGCCGGCCGCCACTCACCCGCTCGGCGGCTGAGGCCCAGTTCCGGCGTTCGGGTCACGGAGGCCGGCCGCCTCGGCGTAGCGCGCCTCCAGCTCGTAGTGGCGGTCGAGGTCGACGACGGTGTTGAACTGCTCGAACGACGTGACCAGATGAAGGTCGTCTCGCAGCGATCCCTTGGCCCGCAGCACCTCGTAGGCGGTGCTCAGCGCCCGGGCCGCGGCGAACAGGCCGGTCAGGGGGGACACGATCAGATCGAAGCCGAGGTCGTGCAGCTCGGAGGGCGTGAGCAGAGGCGTGCGGCCCGCCTCGATCATGTTCGCCACCCGCACCATCCCGGGCGTGGCGGCCGCCACCGCCTGCATCTCCTCGATCGACTCGGGAGCTTCTACGAAGATGGCGTCGACGCCCAGGTCGGTAGCCATGCGGGCCCGCTCGCACGCCTCATCGAGTCCTATCGCGGCCCGGGCATCGGTGCGGGCGACCACGAACAGACGGTCGCGATGGTCGACCGCGGCCCGCAGCTTGGTCAGCCACTCTTCACGCGGTACGACCCGCTTGCCCGCCATGTGGCCGCACTTCGTCGGCCACACCTGATCCTCGAGGAAGATCCCGGCCGCCCCGGCCGACTCCCACAGCCCGATGGTGCGGATCGTGTTGAGGGCGTTGCCGTGGCCGGTGTCGCCGTCGACGACCACCGCCACCTCGGGCGCCGCCCCGCACACCCGCCGGGCCACCTCGGCCATCTCCGCCTGGGTCAGGTACCCGAAGTCGGGCATGCCCAGGAGGGTGGCGGCGGTGGCATAGCCCGAGAGGAAGCAGACCTCGAAGCCGGCCTGGGCCACGAGCCGGGCCGACAGAGAGTCCCAGACGCCCGGCATGAGCACGGTCGAGCCTGAGCCCAGCAGCTGGCGGATCCGGTCGCCGTCCATCGCCCTCCTACCCACCCGCGCCGCAGACGTTGCGGGCGTACGCCTCGACCCGCGTCGTCGCCGACTCGAGTTCGGCCGACATGAACCGGAGGGCAACGGCCGGCGGGATGCGGGTGATCTCGTAGTTCACCGCCTCGAGCTCTCGCACCAGTGTGGTGAAGGCCTCGGCGACGACCTCCACGTCCCGCTTGATCTCCGATGGGGCGATGGTGGCGGACTCGTTCACCGCTCGGGCCGCGTCCGAGTAGACGGCTCGCACGTCGACGTTGGCCGCGTCGCCCAGACGTCGCTGGCTCTCGGCGTAGGTCCGGATCTGCTGGCAGAACGTGTCGCTGCCCTCGCCGGAAAAGGTGGTGTCCACGGTGGTGGTGGCTGCGTCGCTTCCGGCTGCCGCGGCGGTCGTGGCCGAGGACCGGTCCCCGCCCTCGTCTCCGGACCCGCCGCTGCACCCGGCCAGCGGCACCACCAAGGCGATCAGGACGGTCGCCACACGACGAACAAGGTTCAGCGGGCCCCTGCCTCGGCGTCGGCCTCGTCGAGGGCCTGGGCCAGGGTGTTCCACGACAGGGTGGCGCACTTGATGCGCACGGGGAACTTCACCACGCCGCGCAGGGCCTCGAGGTCGCCCAAGGCGACGGCGGGGTCGGGCAGCACCGGCTCCACGACCTCCATGCCGTCGCCGTCGAGCCCCCGCTCGTGGATCGACATCATCGCCTTGAAGGCGCGGATGACGTCGCGCACCTGCTCGATCGTGTGGCCCTTGACCGCCCCCGTCATCATCGAGGCCGACGACTGGCTGATCGAGCAGCCTTGCCCGGCGATCTTGACGTCGGAGACCGTGCCGGTGGCGGGGTCGACGTCGACGAAGATCACCACCTCGTCACCACAGAGGGGGTTGAAGCCCTCGACCCGCCGGGCGGGCGGCACGGGTAGCTCCCCACGGTTCCGCGGGTTGCGGTAGTGATCGAGGATGATCTCGCGGTAGAGGTCTTCGAGTCCGGCCATCGTCGGCGAAGAACCTAGGCGGCGAAGAGGTCGGCGGCGGAAAGCAGGGCCGTCGACAGGGCGTCGACGTCCCGCTCGTCGTTGTACACGTAGAACGAGGCCCGGGCGGTGGCGTTCACGCCCAGCCGGCGCATGAGGGGCTTGGCGCAGTGGTGACCGGCTCGGATGCAGACGCCTGCCTGGTCGAGCACCTGCGACAGGTCGTGGGGGTGGATGTCCTTGTAGGCGAAGGACAGGACCCCGCCCCGCTCGTGCAGGTCGGTCGGCCCGTGGATGACCAGATCGGGGCCGTGGCGCTCGCCGAGCGTACGCAGGGCGTACTCGGTTAGGGACAGCTCGTGTTCCCGAACCGCGTCCATGTCGAGATTCTCCAGGTAGTCGACGGCGGCGCCGAACCCGATGGCCTCGGCGATGGGGGGCGTGCCCGCCTCGAACTTCCAGGGGATCTCGTTGGGCAGCCAGCCGTCCTTGCGCACGTCGCGGATCATCTCGCCGCCGCCGAGGAACGCGGGCATGGCTTCGAGCAGGTCCTCTCGGCCCCACAAGGCGCCGATACCGGTGGGCCCGCACATCTTGTGGGCCGAGAAGGCGAGGAAGTCGCAGCCCATCTCCTCCACCCGGGTGCGGTGGTGGGGGACGTACTGGGCCGCGTCGACCAGCACGACAGCCCCCGCTTCATGGGCGGCGTCGGTGATGCGGCGGAGGGGCGGGAGCGTGCCCAGCACGTTCGACATGGCGGTGACGGCGACCAGCTTCACCCCGTCCAGCTGGCGGTCGAGGTCCTCGAGGGCCAGGTAGCCGTCGTCACCCACGGGAACGAAGCGCAGCTCGACGCCCCGCTCCTCCCGCAGCATCAGCCACGGAACGAAGTTGGCGTGGTGCTCCATCTCGGTGAGCAGGACGACGTCGCCCTCGGCCAGATTGGCCCGCGCCCACGTGTGGGCCACCAGGTTGATGGCCTCGGTGGCGTTCTTGGTGAACACGATCCCGCGCGCCGACGGGGCCCCCACGAATCGGGCCACCGCCGAGCGGGCCGCCTCGTACTCGGCCGTGGCCTCCTCGGCCATGGCGTAGACACCGCGGTGGACGTTGGCGTGGGTGGTCTCGTAATAGCGGTCCATGGCGTCCAGGACGGCCCGGGGCTTCTGCGAGCTGGCCGCCGAGTCGAGAAACACCAGGGGCCGGTCGCCGCCCGGACGGTGGGGCACGCAGCCGGCGAGGATGGGGAAGTCGCTCTTGACGCGAGCGGGGTCGAGGACTTTCAGCGCCACGCGTCGTAGCCCTCGCGCTCCAGGCGGTGGGCGATGTCGGGACCGCCGCTCTCGACGATGCGGCCGTCAACCAGGATGTGGACGACGTCGGGCTCGAGGTAGCGAAGGATGCGCTGGTAGTGGGTGATGACCAGCACCCCCATCTCCTTGCGGTCCCGCCGTACCTCCTGCACGCCCTGGGCCACGACCTTGAGGGCGTCGATGTCGAGGCCCGAGTCGGTCTCGTCGAGAACCGCGAACTCGGGCTCGAGCAGCGCCATCTGGAGGACTTCGTTGCGCTTCTTCTCACCGCCCGAGAAACCCTCGTTGAGGTAGCGGTCGCCGAAGGACGGATCGATTCCGAGCCGGGCCATCCACTCCATGATGGCGACCCGCAGCTCGAGGATCGAGAGCTCCATGCCCTTGCGGGCCGAGAGCGCCTGGCGCAGGAACTGCACCACCGACACCCCCGGGATCTCCTCGGGGTACTGGAAGGCCAGGAAGATCCCCGCCTTGCCCCGCGCCTCGGTGGACCACTCGGTGATGTCCTCGCCCTTGAAGCGCACCCGCCCGCCGGTCACCGTGTAGTCGGGATGACCCAGCAGGGTGTTGGCGAGGGTCGACTTCCCCGACCCGTTGGGGCCCATCAGGGCGTGGACCTCGCCGGGGCGGACAATCAGGTCGACGCCCTTCAGGATCACCTTGCCCTCAGCGGCGACCTGGAGCCCCTCGATGGCGAACAGCGGCTCGTCCATGGGCTTTCAGATTATCACTACGTCGGTAGGAGTAATTCGGCGTGTCCAGCTCTGGCGAGGAGGCCGATACGATGCCGGCGCGTGACCGACCCCTGGACGTTCGCCGGGGCCAGCCCGTCTCTCGGCCCGCTCGGCGGCGCGGTGACCTTGGTCGAAGGCCCCGCCTTCTGCATCTCCGACCGCGCCGGCGACATCTCCCCGGATACGCCGCAGGGCCTGTTCTTCCGCGACACCCGCTTCCTGTCCCGCCTGGAGCTGCTGGTCAACGAACAGCGGCCCGAGGCCCTGTCCGCCGAGCGGACCAGCCCGTTCGCGGCGACGTTCGTCCTGCGGTCCCGGCCTGCGGCCGGTCAGGCCGACAGCGCCCTGCTCGTGTTCCGTTACCGGTACGTCGGGCGGGGGATGCGGGAGGACCTCGTAATCCACAACTTCGGCGAGGAGGCGTCCTACTGCTCGCTCGAGCTCCGCCTCAACTCCGACTTCGCCGACCTCTTCGAGGTGAAGGAGGGGCGGCCGCGCTCCGACGGCGAGGTCCTGATGGAGCCCAGCGAGGGCGACATGCTCTTCCGCTACCGGCGTGGCGCGGTGCGCAAGGGCGTTCGGATCGGCCTCGCCGGAGCCCCGGACATGACCGCCAACGTCGCCTGCTTCGAGCTGATCGTCCCCGCTCGGGGCCAGTGGAGCACGTGCCTGCAGATCACGCCCATCATCGAGGACGAGGAGATCCAGCCGCGTTACCGCTGTGGCCAGCCGGTGGCCCAGTCCACGCCCCACGAGCGGCTCGAGAAGTGGCGGCGGGACGTCCCGGCGGTGGAGAGCGACCGCCCCGAGATCCGCTCGGTGGTGACCCAGAGCGCCGAGGACCTGGGCGCCCTGCGGATCTTCGACCCCGACTTCCCGGAGCGGACCGTGGTCGCGGCGGGCGCTCCCTGGTTCATGACCCTGTTCGGGCGGGACTCGCTGCTGACGTCCTACATGGCGCTCCTGCTGGATCCCGATCTTGCCCTCGGCGTCCTCCAGACGCTGGCCCGGTTCCAGGGCAGCAAGGTCGACCCCCGCAACGACGAGGAGCCGGGCCGCATCCTCCACGAGATGCGCTTCGGGGAGGCGCCGTCGCTGTCGCTGGGCGGCGGCCGCGTCTACTACGGCACCGCCGACGCCACTCCGCTGTTCGTCATGCTCCTGGGCGAGCTGCGCCGCTGGGGACTGGCCCGGGAGCTGGTGGACGCCCTGCTCCCCGCCGCCGACCTGGCCATGGACTGGATCGACGAGTACGGGGACCGTGACGGCGACGGCTACGTCGAATACAAGCGCTACGCCGACCGGGGCCTGGCCAACCAGGGCTGGAAGGACTCGTGGGACGGGGTCCGCTTCGCCGACGGCCGGCTGGCCCGGGCCCCCATCGCCCTGGCCGAGGTGCAGGGCTACACCTACGGAGCGTTCGTGGCCCGGGCCCACTTCGCCGACGAAATGGGCGACACCGCCACCGCCGCCCGCTTCCGGGCCAAGGCGGCCAACCTCAAGACCGCCTTCAACCGCGACTTCTGGCTCGACAACCGGGGCTACTTCGCCATGGGGCTCGACGCCGACAAGCGGCCCCTCGACGCCCTCGCCTCCAACATGGGCCACTGCCTGTGGACCGGCATCGTCGACGAGGAGAAGGCGCCCCTGGTGGCCAAGCACCTCCTGTCCGACGAGATGTTCTGCGGGTGGGGCATCCGCACCCTGGGCGAATCCATGATCGGCTACAACCCGATCAGCTACCACAACGGCTCGGTCTGGCCCCACGACAACGCCATCTGCGCAGCCGGGCTCATGCGCTACGGGTTCGTGGAGGAAGCCCACCGGGTGATCCTCGGGCAGTTCGAAGCGGCCTGCTACCAGGGCAACCGGCTCCCCGAGCTGTTCGGCGGGCTGAGCCGCGACGAGGTCCCCTTCCCCGTCCCCTATCCGTCCTCGTGCTCGCCCCAGGCGTGGGCCGCCGCCTCGCCGTTGCTGTTCCTGCGCACGCTGCTGCGGCTGGACCCGTGGGTCCCTCACGGGAAGGTGTGGCTGTCCCCGGTCCTGCCCCCCGGCATCGACTACCTGCGCATCGACCGCATCCCCCTTGCCGGCCGGCGGGTCACGGTGGAGGTCGAGAAGGACGACGTGCACGTCGACGGCCTGGCCGACGACATCCAGCTCATCAGCAAGCCGCGGAGTCCTCTTACCGCGTAGTCGCGGCGGGCACCGGGGTCCTGCGAATCACGCCCGCCGCTGCCGGCCGGGTCCCCACCCCCGCCGACCTGGCGATCGGCCCGTGAGCAAGCCGGGTACCTACCAACCGCGTTCGGCCCATTCCCGGAAGTGCGGACGTTCCGTGCCGATCGTCGTGTCCCGGCCGTGGCCGGGCAGCACCATCGTCTCGTCCGGGAAGGTGAAGAGGCGCTCCTCGATCGAGCGCAGGATCACCGGGAAGCTGCTCGTCGGGCCCCGGGTGGCGCCGGGGCCGCCCGGGAACAGGGTGTCTCCCGAGAACAGCACGGGCGAGCCCTCGACCTTGAAGCAGATGGACCCCGGCGTATGCCCCGGTGTGTGAACGGCGTGCAGGCGGAGCCTTCCGACCTCGATGACCTGACCATGGGTGAGGAGATGGTCGTAGCCGGGGAGGAGGGGAGCGTCCTCGGCGGTGACCCAGACGGGCAGGCCCGCCTTCCGGACGGCGGGGACGGCCCGGGTGTGGTCGCGGTGCCCGTGGGTCTCCAGCACGGTCTCGACGCCCAGCCGGCGGCACATGTCGACCAGCATCGGGCCCTCGTCGGCCGCGTCGATCAGGGCCGCCTTGCCCGTGTGGCGGCAGCGGGCCACGAACACGTTGTTGTCCAGCGGCCCGACTACGACCCTCGTGATCTCTAGCTGCTCGTCCTGGTAGTGGGGCATGACCAGGATTCTGCCCACGGAGCGGTGGCTAGCCTCGCCGGACGTGGGGCTCGTGCTCGTGATTCTCGGCGTCGCCGCCGTC
>DASUXN010000220.1:0-5198 GCA_036377875.1 Acidimicrobiales bacterium | reverse complement strand
ACGAGGCCGCCGGGTTGCTCACCTGGTCCCCGCCCGACTCGCTGGCCGCGGCGTTGGCGCCGCCGCCCGCCCCGCCGGCGGTGACGCTGCCCGACGGCGAACCGCCGGCCGCCGACCTGCCCCCGCCCTATGAGGGCGGAGGCCGCTATCTCTTCGTGAGCTACCGCCACACCGACCTCGACGCCATCGTCCCCGTGCTGCGCTCCCTCCAGGACGAGGGCTGGAACCTCTGGTACGACCGCGGCATCCCCGGCGGCTCGGAGTGGAACGCGGTGCTGGAGGAGCGCCTGGCGTCGTCGCACGCCCTGCTGCTCTTCCTGTCCCAGGCGGCGGTGGCCTCGAAGTACGTCCGCCGGGAGATCCTCTTCGCCGACAGCATCGACAAGCCCATCGTGGGCGTGCAGCTGGGAGAGGTTCGCCTCGAGCACGGCCTGGGGCTGATGCTGGGCCACTGCCAGCTGCTGCGCCGCAGCGAGCCGGGGTTCCTCCGGCAGCTGGGACGGGCGCTCACCTACGTGGATGCCGCCTGACGTCCTCGTAACGGCGCCAGGCGCGGCACACTGATGGCGCGTGACCGCCGACGCGCCGCCGCAGGCGCCGGGCTCCTTCCTGCTCGGCGCCACTCTCGCCCTCCAGCGCGACCAGCTGGGCACCTATGCCCGGGCCATGGAGACGCTGGGCGACATCGCCCGCTTCCGGGTCGGCCCGCCCGGGATCGGCTTCACCTTCGACACCGTCTTCTCGCCCGAGGGCGCCCATCGGGTGCTGGCCGGAGACGCCGGCTCCTACGTCAAGGACGCGCCCGTCATCGGCGAGTTCCGGTACTTCCTGGGCAACGGGCTTCTGGTCAGCGAGGGTGAGCGGTGGCGCGCCCACCGGCGAATCGCCCAGCCCCTCTTCACCCGCCGGGCGGTGACCGGGCACCTCGACACGGTGGCGGCCGCGGCCGAGGACCTCGGCGGGTGGTGCGACGAGGCAGCCCGCTCAGGCGAGCCGGTGGACCTGCACGTCCTGTCCATGCGCTACGCCTTGCACGCCCTGGGCCACACCGTGTTCGGCGACGACATCGTGGAGGCGGCGCCCACGCTGCGGGCAGCCCTGCCGCCGCTCGGCGAGCACCTCAAGAAGCGGTCACTGGCGCCCGTCCGCTCACCCCACTCGTGGCCGACCCCGGCCAATCGCCGGGCCGAGGGGATCCGCCGGACGGTCTGGGGCCTGGCCGACGCCCTGATCGCCAAGCGCCGGGCGGCCGGAACCGGTTCCGCCCGCTCCGACCTCCTCAGCCGCCTGCTCAACGCCAAGGACCCCGAGACGGGCCAGGGCCTGTCCGACGACGACGTTCGTGACGAGGCCATCATCTTCCTCATCGCCGGCCACGAGACCACCGGCAGCGCCCTCGCCTTCACCCTCTACCTCCTGGGCCGCCATGCGGACGTGCAGGAGCGAGCCCGAGCGGAGGCGACGGAGACGACCCCGGGCGATGTGGATTCCCTGCGATACACCGCCCAGGTCGTCAACGAGGCGATGCGCCTGTACCCGCCCGCTCACACCGTGGTGCGCAAGGCCTCGAAGGCCACCGAACTACTCGGTTATCCCGTGGACGAAGGCCGCATCGTGGCCGTGAACATCTGGGGCGTCCACCACCGGCCCGACGTGTGGCCCGACCCGTTCCGCTTCGACCCCGACCGCTTCGGCGCGGCCGGCCTGCGTGGCCCGAACGCCGCGGCCGGCTCCGAGGGGCGGCGGTCCAGGTACACCCACGTTCCCTTCGGGGGCGGGCCGAGGGCGTGCATCGGCGAGCACCTGGCCATGGCCGAGCTGGTGGCGGCGGTGGCGGCGGTGCTGCGGCGGTACCGGCTGGTGTCGCTCGGCGACAAGCCGGACATCGAGGTCGACCTGGCTCTCCGGCCGAAGGGAACGCTCCCCTGCCGGCTGGAGCCGGTCAGCCCGACGGGGCCTTGAAGGAGGCCTTGAAGGCCTCGAACTCGTCCTGCATGTCCTTCCAGTCGTCGGCGCGGGTCTGGAAGTTCAGGGCGAAGCCGTACGGACCGGTGACGAAGCCGAGGTCGACGGCCCGAAGCTGCGCCCCTCCCCCGGTGTAGGTGAACTCCCAGATCGCGGCGGGATGGCCCTGGAACGTGGTCGGCTCGATGCGGATGCGGCGGTAGTTGGCGTTCTCGGCTGCGAACGTGGGCTCGAAATCGATCCACGCCTGTTCGGCCGACGGCCCCGGCGAGGTGGTGTAGTCGACGCGGAGGTAGGCGCCGCCCGACGGGGCCCGGAAATCGGTGAGCGTGCCGTTGCGCTGGACCGACCAACCGGGCGGGTGGGAGATCGTGAACCCCGTCGCCGGGTCGGTGTAGCTCACCCAGGTGCCCGGCACGTTGGCCCGGGCGGGCTCCGCGGTGGTCGTGTCGGCCGTCTGGTCGCCGCCTCCCGAGGGCGAGCGGTCGCCGGCCCGGGTGAGGAGGACGGCGAGAAGTCCGACGACGAGCACACCGGCCACGAGGAGGGGGACGAGGTTGGGCCTCCTCGTTCGCTCGGCGGCGGGGCGGCGGCGCACGGCCGGCGGAGCGACCGCCGGCGGGGTGGAGGAGGGCGGCGGCGCGGGTGGCGGGGGCGGCGGGGGCAGCGGTGGGGGCGGCGCGGCCACGGCGGGCGGAGGCGGTGATAGGGCCGGTGGCGGTGGAAGCGAGGGCGGGGGCGGTGCCTCGAACTCGATCGTGGGCGACGGGGACAGCGTGACGGCCGCCTCGCCCGCGGCCACGTCGGCCAGGCGGCGGCGGACGTCCTCCACGGGCGGGCGGGCGGCGGGGTCCTTGACCAGGAGGTCGCGCAGGAGAGGGGCCAGCGTCGTGGCCCGCGCCATGGGCCGCGGCTCGTCGGTGACGACCGAAGTCAGCGTGGCCAGCGCCCCTTCCCGCTGGAACGGCGGCTCGCCCTCGACGGCGAAGTAGAGCGTGGCGCCCAGGCCCCACAGGTCGGTGGCGGCGCCGGCGGGGCGGTTGTGGGCCTGCTCGGGCGCCATGTAGGACGGCGACCCGGCCAGGTGCCCGGAGCTGGTGACCTTGGGGTCGTCGAGGGCGGAGGCGACGCCGAAATCGCCCAGCTGTACCCGTCCGCTGTCGGAGACCATGACGTTGGCGGGCTTCACGTCCCGGTGGACGATCCCGTGGCTGTGGGCGGTGGCGAGGGCGTCCAGGATCTCCTGTCCCACCATCGCCGCCTCCCGGTCCGACAGCGGCCCGCCCGTTGCGACCCGCTCGGCCAGCGTGGGGGCGTCGACCAGCTCCATCACGATCAGCGGCCGCTCGCCGTCGTCCACCACGTCGAACACCGTGACGAGGGCGGGATGGCTCATACGGGCCGCGGCCCGGGCCTCGCGCAGGACCTTGTCCCGCAGGGATTTCCGCTCGCGCTCGTCGAGCATGCTCGGGAAGTGGACCTCCTTTATGGCCACGTCCCGCCGCAGGAGGGTGTCGTGGGCGCGCCACACGACGCCGAAGCCACCCCGTCCCAGCTGCTCCTTCAGGGCGTAGCGGCCGTCCACCAGATGTTCCTCGACCTGCGACCCAGCCACGCCCGTTCCCTACCCGGCGGCCGGGGGTAGGAACCGAAGCAATGTACGGAATCGTCCTGGTGCTGGTCGTGGCCATGCTCTCGCTGCTGATCACCCGGATCGCCACCATCGCTCTCACCGCCACGGGGATGCCCCGGTCCTCGGCCCGGTTCCAGGCCCGGTCCGCCCTCAGTGGCGTGGGCTTCACGACCTCCGAGTCCGAAACCGTCGTCGCCCATCCCGCCCGCCGGCGGATCATCATGGGGCTGATGCTGGTCGGCAGCGTCGGGCTGGCCACCACCATCGCCGGCGTACTGGCGGGTGTGGCCGGCGGCACTCCCGACGCCGGCGACCGGCTGACACGGGCGGGCGTGCTCGTCACCGGGCTCGCCGCCATCTACGCCCTGTCGACTTCCGGGCGGGTCGACCGCATGCTCTCCACCGCCATCGGCCGGGCTCTGGCCCGGTTCACCACCCTCGACGTCCGGGACTACGCGGCCATCCTCCATGTCTCCGGGGAGTACGAGGTCAAGGAGATGGTGGCCACCGAGGGGGCGTGGATCACCGGCCGCTCCCTCGCCGAGCTGCGCCTGAAGGACGAGGGGATTCTCGTGCTCGGGATCCTCAGGGCGGACGGCACGTATCTCGGTATCCCCACCGCCCAGACCCGCATCGAAACGGGCGACACCGCCATCCTCTACGGGCGGGACGGCCGCTTCGCCGAGCTGACCACACGCCGCGCCGATCAGGCCGGCGAGTCCTCCCACGCCAGGGCCGTCGCCGACCAGGACGACGTGGCCCGGGAGGAAGCGGTCCAGACCCACTGACGACCCCGGTCAGCGGCGGACCAGGTAGCCGACCTCCATGCGGTGCACACACAGCTCCGTGTTCGGCGCGACGACGACCAGCACCGTCTCCGCCTCGGGGGCGTCGAGGCCGTAGACCCGTCGCTGGCGCTCCCCACCGGCGATGTTCACCACCCGGAACTTCCCGCGCCCGCCCGCCAGGGGCTCCGGGTCGACCGGCAGGGGGTCGGCGAGCAGGGACAGGACCGAGTCCCGGTTCGCTTCGAACTCCAGGCTCAGGGCAAGGTCGCCGTCCTCGTCGTCCAGGCGCTCGGGGGGCTGGAGGCCGATCGTCACCGTGTTCCGGCCTGCCTCGACACAGATGCGGTCGGGCTCGCGGCGCTCGGCCACGGCGCCGACCACCCCGAAGCGGGCGTCGCCCGCCAGTTCGGCGGCTGCGCCCCCTCCCTCCCGGGTGAACTGGACGGGGCGCACGCGGCCTCGGGAGGAGATGTGGAACAGCTCTCCTGCGCCGGGGTCGAACGAGGTGGTCTCGTCGAACAGGGGCACCACCTCGGAGGCGCCGTTGTAGGGCACGAGCAGGTAGGGGACGACATCGCCGGACAACGCCCCGTCCACGAGGGCGACGTCCACGCCCGCCCGACGGAGGTCGGCCAGGTCGGCCTCGGCCCGATCGAGGATGGTGCGGGAGCGAGCTCCGATCCAGTTCTCGGGCCGGCTCAGCTGCCAGCCTCCCCCCAGCGACAGGGCGACGTAGGCAGCCACGACCACGGCGACCGTGGCCGGGGCCGGCCCCCACGCCTTCTCGGCCGGCCGTCCGAGCACGGCGGCGG
>DASUXN010000219.1:0-3776 GCA_036377875.1 Acidimicrobiales bacterium | reverse complement strand
GCCCGGGAGCGGTGAGCGGCGCCGCTGCGCCACAGGGCGGTGACGGTCAGGGCCCCGAGTCCGGCGACCAGGGCCAGGAACGCGCCTCGCGAGAAGGTCAGCACGATGCAGGCGGTCAGAACGCCGAGGGCGGCGAGCACGGGGAGGGTCGGGCGCCGGCCCCCCACGGCCCACGTGGCCCCCCGCAGCAGGACGACGAAGGTGAGGAAGGCGGCGAAGCTGTTGTGGCCACCCAGCTCGGGGACCGTCAGCCGGTGGAGGATGTCGATGGGCCCGCTCAGCGTGGGCAACAGCACGAGGACGCCCTTGAGGCCCAGGGCGAGGACGGCCACGTCGAGCAGGCGGTCGGCGGCGCGGAACACGGCGAACCCGGCGACGAGGCCCACCGGCACGTAGAGCAGGCGCAGGAGGTTGCTCATGGCCTGGGGCGAGGCGTTCCCGAAGCCGACATAGAACAGGACCAGCCACGTGAGCGTGCCCGCGGCGACCAGCACGCTGGTGATCGGCGGGCCGACCTCGGGGTCGCGGCCCGATGCCCACCGGACCAGCGAGGCCGCCGCCAGGGCCGGCCACGTGAGGGTGTTCAGGTAGATCTGGAGCCCGCCCGTGTCGGCCACGACCGGGTTGAGCAGCACCGTCTGGACGAGCACCGCCGCGTAGGCCCACTCCAGCAGCCCGAACCGGCCGTCCCCGGCCTGTTCGCCCGCCTCGACGCCCTCGGCGGCCGGGGCCAGGGTCACTTCCGGACGGTGAGGAGGTAGTAGGGGGCGAGGTTGGCCCGCCCGCCTCGCCGGGCCCACTCCTCGTAGGCGATGTAGGCGGACTGGAGGGTGCGGGAGAACTTGAAGTAGGGCGCGGCGATCCAGAGGGGCACGATGTCGGCCGACACACCAGCGGGGATCATCCGGCGCAGGGCGCTGGCGTAGCAGCGGTCGTAGTGGGCCGGGAACACGGTGTCGGGTTCCCGGCCGTACAGCCGGCTCTGGATGCGGCGGGCCACGGAGTGGGGCACCAGCCGGGAGATCAGCGAGTACGACGAGAACGATCCGGAGAGCTGAGCCACCAGGTGCCCTCCCGGGCGGAGGTAGTCGACCATGTTGACGACGGCCCGGTCGAGGCCGTCGACGTGCTCGAGCATCTGGAAGCTGACGATGAGGTCGAAGCCGCCGACCAGCTCGGGCTGGCGCCGGGAGATGTCGCCCACGATCAGCTCGTCGTAGGAGCCGGCGGGGGCCAGCTCCAGCTCGGTGCCGAGAATGTCGAGGCCGGCGTAGGAACACCCGGGCGGGCGCTGGTCGGGAGGGACGGTGGCCGTCCGCCCGCCGCCCACGTCGAGAACGCGCTGGCCCGGGCCAATGACGCCGGCGACGGCCCGGTCAAAGGGGGCGCGGAAGGACGCGGGGTAATCGTCATATCGCTCCGGGAGCCGCCCCCGATATGTGGCACGGCTGACGGCCAGAATTCCGGATCCGCCGCCCCCGTCGGGGCGGTACGGCTGCCCGTTCAGTTGGCGGGCGTCGGCGTCCGGGCCGTCCACGGCCGGCAAGCTAGCACCGGGTCTCGCGCCGGCCTCGCCCCCGCGGGTGACGGGTACCATTCACCAGTGGCACCGCCCCCTGGTCGCGCCCAGCGCGATCTTCGCGACTACCTCCACGTCCTGCGGCGCCGCCGGCGGATCGTCGTGGGCATCGCCGCGGTGTCCATCGTCCTCGCCCTGCTGTGGTCGGCGTTCCAGACTCCGAAGTACGAGGCGAAGGCGAAGGTCCTGCTTCAACCCCGGAGCAGCGAGTCGCTGTTCGACAACCAGTTCGCCCAGCGACCCGACCCGGCCCGTGCCATCCAGACCGAGATCGAGATCCTGAAGAGCCTGCCCGTGCGCGACAGCGTGCGGAAGAGCGCCGGAGAGGCGCCGCCGGTCTCCGCTCGCCCCATCGGCCAGACCGACATCATCGACGTGGTCGTCGAGCACGAGGACCCAGACAAGGCGGCCCGGATCGCCACCGCCTACGCCCGGGCCTACATCGAGCTCCGCCGCGAACGGGCCGTCGATTCGCTCCTCGACGCCACCGTACAGATCGAGGAGAAGCTGGAGGCATTGGAGCAGGAGATGGCGAACGCCTCCGGCCCCGAGCGCGACTCGCTGGTGCAGCAATATGGGATCTTCCGCCAGAAGGCCGACCAGCTCGAGGTCGAGAGGGACCTGAAGCAGGGTGGCGCCCAGCTCGTGGCCGAGGCGGCCGTCCCCACCTCGCCCGCGTCGCCCAAACCCGTCCGGGCCGCCCTGTTCGCGCTGGTGCTGGGCGGTTCGCTGGGCGTGGGACTGGCCCTGCTGCGGGACTACCTCGACGACTCGGTCAAGACCGACGAGGACGTGCAGAAGGTGGCGCCCGGCCTGGCGGTGATGGGCCTGATCCCCGCCCTGCCCAGCTGGAAGGCCCCCGACGAGGCCCACGTGGTCTCGGTCGAGGACCCCTCGTCCCCACCGGCCGAGGCCTACCGCACCCTCCGTACCGCGGTGCAGTTCCTCGCTCTCGAGCGCAGCGTGAGCCGGATCCAGTTCACCAGCGCCAACGCCCAGGAGGGCAAGACGACCACCCTCGCCAACCTGGGTGTCGCCCTGGCCCGCTCCGGCCAACGCGTCGCCCTGGTGTGCTGCGACCTCCGCCGCCCGCGCATCCACGAGTTCTTCGGGCTCTCCAACAGCGAGGGGTTCACCTCTGTGCTGCTGGGGTCGGTGTCGCTGCGCTCGGCCCTCCAGGAGACTTCGGTCGACCGCCTCTTCGTGCTCGCTTCCGGGCCGCTGCCGCCCAACCCGTCCGAGCTGCTCAACTCCCGGCTGGCGGCCGAGCTGATCGACCGCCTCACGGCCGAGGGCTTCCTCGTGCTCATCGACTCCCCGCCGCTGCTCCCCGTGACCGACGCCATGGTCCTGGCCAAGCGCGTCGACGCCACCCTCCTCGTGTGCAACGCCGGGAAGACCACCCGCAAGGAGCTCCGGCGGGCCGTCGACCTCCTCCAGCAGGTCAACGCCCCCCTCGCCGGAGCGGTCCTCAACGGCGCGGTGGCGGAGAACGGCTACGGCTACGACTACGGCTACTACGAGGCGGCTCCGGACGGCACGGCGCCGGTCAACGGGTCGGCCAACGGCCGGGGACCGGTCTCGAAGCGGCCCCGGTCCCGGCCGAGGAAGAACAAGAGGGTGGGACTCGGCCGCTGACTACGGGCGGATGCGGCGGCGGGCGTTCAGGGCCATCCCCCCACCGACGAGAACCACTGCTCCCGCACCCGCCAGCAGCACGCCGCCACCCGGGCCACCTCCCCCTTCGGTGATCTCGCGGAGGGCGGCGTTGCCGTCGTCGGCGCGAGGGCCGGAGGTGACGGCGCTACCGGGTAGGCCGGGGTCGAGGCCGACGGTCGGGTCCCCGCTCGTCGTCCCGGCAGGGGTGTCGCTTCCCGACGATGTAGTGGTCGATTCGGGTGCGGTGGCCGGCGTGGTGTCCGGCGTGGTGTCCGGCGAGGTCGGAGCGGTGGCCTGCGACGACGCCTCCGACGGGCTCGCGTTGGACGGGGCGGCGCACGGATTGGCGCCGCACGGGCTCTGGTTGGCAGGGATCTGGTCGGCGGGCGGGCAGGGGTTGGGCCCGCACGGGTTGGCGTTGCCGGCGCCCGGTGCGGCGCACGGGTTCGGCCCGCACGGGCCCTCGCCGGGAGGCGGTTGGTCGGCGCACGGGTTCGGACCGCACGGGCCCTGCCCGGCCGGCACCTGCCCTTCGGGC
>DASUXN010000218.1:0-3933 GCA_036377875.1 Acidimicrobiales bacterium | reverse complement strand
AAGGCGGCCAAGAAGGCGGCGGTCGAGAAGGCCGTCACCAAGAAGACGGCGAAAGCGGCGAAAGCGGCGAAGGCGGCACCGGCGGCTCGCCCGGCGAAGGCGACCGCTGCCGAAGCCGACGAGCCCAAGCTCGGCGGCCTTCTCGGCCGCCGCCTGTCCCCGCCGGCAGCGCCGGCCAAGAAGTCCGCCCGCAAGACGCGGGGCTAGCCGACCGGCGCTACGGCGTCCGGCCCACGAAGGCGACGAGCCGGTCGTGGACCGAGGCGTCACGGTCGACGGGCACGGCCGGGCCGAACACGCCGGCGGCCCGTAGCTCGTCGGTGACCAACCGGCGGGCGACCTCCAGCCCGGCCCCCGCCAGCTGCGGGTCGATGGCGGTGTCCTGGCCGGTGGCCTTGGCCAGGTCCCAGCCATGGACGAGGTTGTCGAGCAGGGCCAGGGCCAGCGCCAGCTCGCCGTTGATCGACCCCAACGGCACCGTCAGGGTGGCATCCAGCACACCCGGCTGCGAGAACGCCCGCACTGCGTCGGCCGCCGACGCCTCGTAGGCGGCGAGCAGTCCCCGCGCCGACTGGCCCTCGACGTCCAGCTCCGGTCCCAGCGGGCATCCGGCAGCGGCCGAGGCGAAGATGCGGTTGACCCCGATGAGGTGAACGGCGACGGTGCGGACATCCCAGTCCTCACACGGTGTCGGCTTGGCGAGGTGGTCGTCGCGCAGGCCGGCAACGACCTTGGCCGTCCACGTGACACAGACCTGGAAGGCGTCCAGCAGCCCGAGCGGCCGCAGGGCACGGCCGCGGTTCACCCCCAGCAGGCGGCGCAGCTCGTCGTCGGGGGGAGGCGAAAAGTCTTCGTACCACTGCCCCACCGCTCCGAACCGGCTGGGCGTGCGGGCGCACACGACCTCGTCCGCCTCGGCCGCCAGCTCCTCGCACGTCGGCGGGGCGCCGACGGGCACGGCCACCACGATCCGGGCCGGCCGCAACGTGCGCAGGGCGGCTACGGCGGCACGCATGGTCGAGCCGGTGGCGAGCCCGTCGTCGGCGACGATCACCACCTTGTCGGCCACATCCACCAGAGCCCGATTGCCACGGTAGGCACGGGCCCGCCGCTCGAGCTCAGCCTGCTCCTGGACGGCCACCCGCTCGATGTCGGCGGGGGCAATGGCGAGGCTATGCACGACCCGGTCGTACAGCACCCTGATCCCACCCTCGGCGATCGCACCCATGGCCAGTTCCTCGTGGCCAGGGACTCCGAGCTTGCGTACTACGAGCACGTCCAGGCGAGCACGGAGGGCGGCGGCGATCTCGGCCGCCACGGGCACGCCGCCTCGTGGCAGTCCGAGGACGACCACGTCGGGGCGACCCCTGTATCCGGTCAGCAGGCCGGCCAGCACCTGGCCCGCATCGGCGCGGTCCCGGAAGCGGCGACCTTCGTCCGGGACCGGCGGCACGACTTAGGCCTGGCCTCCCGGCGGCGATAGCGGCAGCGACGACATGTCGGCCAGCGGGAGCACGTCGAAGTGGGCGAAGTTGTAGACGGGGGACTTCGCCAGCAGCATCTCCAGCTCGTCGTTGGACTCGACGTTGTAGATCCACGCCCCGCCGTGAGACCCGACGATGTGGTAGCGGCCGATGACCTTGCCCTGCTCCTCGAGGGGCCGGGCGTACTCGGGCATCGTCAGCACCGACTTCATCATCTCGCTGCTCAGCCGCGAGATCTCCATGCGCCACATCACCAGGAACTTCACACCGCCACCTCCTGTTGAAAGGTCCACCATAGGCCCCGCCCATGGCCCGCTGGCACAAACTCATGGTTGGAAAGCGGGCGTTGTGGCAACAACGTGTCCATGACCAACCCGAGACTCGAGGACCATTTGGTCGGGCTCGAGCTCCAGCTCGTCGAGCTTGTGGAGAACAAGCAGCGGGCCGAGGTTCAGGGCCGGAAGGAAGACGCCGGCGTCCTGGCGGCCGAGATCGCCGCCCTCCAGCTGGAGCTGGCAACGACGGCAGAGCAGATCGCGGAGGCGGAGGAGGAGGTCGACGAGGCCCCTCGGGCCGTCCTGTCGGCTCCCACCGCCGACCACTTCCGCGCCGCTTAGCCAAGCGCGCTCATCCAACGGCGAGCTCCCGGGTGGACGGCACCCGGGTGGCTGCCAACCCGGTCGCTTCCGCAGCCCCGGCGAACACCGCCGCGTCCCGCGGGGCGCAGCCCTGCGGGTCGTTGTTGAAGAAGGCGTAGACCTCGTCGCCCCGTGAGAACAGTTCGGCCAGCCTGCGGGCCCAGACGTCCAGCGCGTCGCGGCTGTAACACGGCCGCGGCTCGTCCGTACCCTCGTGCAGGCGCACGTAGCCCCAGTCGGCCGTGCGCCACAGGGGGGTGTCCCGGTGGGGACTGTCGGCCAGGCAGAGAGCCACGTTGCGCCGCGTCAGGACCTCTCTCGTCTCGTCGGTGAACCACGTCGGGTGGCGGAACTCGACGGTGACGCGCACGTCGGGCGGGAACTGGGCCAGGGCGGTGTCGAGCCGCTCCACGTCGGCCGGGAGGTTGGGCGGCAGCTGGACGAGCACCGGCCCGAGCTTGGGACCGAGGTGGCGGGCCCGTTCCAGGAAGCGGGCGACCGGCTCCTCGGGCTCCTTCAAGCGCTTGATGTGGGTGAGGTAGCGGCTGGCCTTCACTACGACCACGAAGTCGTCGGGGGTGCGGCTGGCCCACGACGCGAACGTCGACGCCTCGGGGAGCCGGTAGAAGGCGTTGTTGACCTCGACGGTCTGGAAGCGGGCCGCGTAGTGCTCGAGCCAGTCGGCCTGACGCAGCTTCTCGGGATAGAACCGGCCCCGCCAGGAGGCGTACTGCCATCCCGACGTGCCGATCAGGACGGGCACGGCTCAGCCGCTCTCGCCGCCGGTCGCGGTCGCCCCGTCGAGCGGCTTGCCCTCCTCGTTCAGGTGGTCGATCCGGTCGGCGCCGACCTTCTGGAGCACCTCGGCGGCCTTGGTCGCCTCGTCGTCGTCGCGGGCATGGACGGCCACCAGCACCCTGCCCTCACGGAGGGGGTCGCCGTAGGTGACCTCCCATTCGGGGCCCAGCTCGGTGCTCTCGATGGCGCCGACCATTCCACCGACGACGGTGCCCGCGATGGCGCCGCCCCCAGTCGCGGCCCAGATCCCGGAACCCAACACCGGCCCGACGCCGGGAATTATCCAGGCCAGGGCGCCGGCGACCCCGCCGATCAACGCCCCCGTTCCCATGCCCGCGGCGGCATGCTTGCCCAGGTCGCCGGTGGACTCCATGTCGCGCAGGCGGGTGTCGGGATCGCTGCTGACGTCCTCGACCTGCTTGCCGAGCATGGAGATGTCGTCGGCGTCGATGCCCGAGTCGTTCAACTCCTCGATGACCTCGCGGGCCTTGTCCAGGTCGGGAAAGGTCCCGATCACGTTGTGGGAAGTCAGGCGGGCCATCAGATGGGCTGGGGGTCGGGGATGGGCGGTTCCGGCTGCGGCATCGGCGGGTTGGGGTCGGGGAAGGGCGGCGGCGGCGGGTCGACCGGGGGGAACGGCGACGGCGGGATGGGTTCAGTCACGGTTTTCGCGCTACCCGCCGCCTGATGGGTCGAAACGAACCGTGCCTGGGTAGACCGCCGGCGTGGCCCGCCTCCGCCGCAGCGACTGCACCGCACCGGGCATCCGGCGCCGGAAGGCGGGCAAGGGCTTCACCTACGTTGACTCCACCGGCGCTCGTGTCAGCGATCCCGAGGTGCTCGAGCGCATCCGCAACCTCGTCATCCCCCCGGCGTGGACCGACGTGTGGATCTGCGTCGACCCCCGCGGCCACATCCAGGCCACGGGCGTCGACGCCCGGGGCCGGCGCCAGTACCGCTACCACGACGTGTGGCGGGAGCGGCGGGACCGGGAGAAGTTCGACCACATGCTG
>DASUXN010000217.1:0-2552 GCA_036377875.1 Acidimicrobiales bacterium | reverse complement strand
GGCATCGGCGCCGCGGCGGAGACCGTCGACGCCGACGACCAGCCCATCACCCTCGACTGAGGGGTCAGCCCCTAAAGGCGCCTGGCCCCGGCGCCGATACCTCCCATATGCGGGAACGGTTCGGGCGCGGATCGCTGATTGGCAGCTTGCTCGTGGTCGCCGTCGTAGCCGGGGCCGGCTGTGCTTCGCCGGCTCCTGATCGCAGTGCAGCGATCTCCGGACCGTCCGCCGACAGTGGCGCTCCGCCGGTCACCCCCCCGCCGGCGGAGGCCGCTGCCTCCGGTCCAACCGCTCCCACCCCCTCCGACGTACAGGCCGCGGTCGACGCGGCGGCGGCCGCCGCCCCGTCGCTTCCGCCTGGCGTCGTGCTCGGTCCGGGCGGGATGCCGGCTCCGCCCGGGGTCCCCACGCCTCCGGTACCGGTCCCGGTGCCGCCCGTTCTTCTTCCGTCGCCGTTCGCCGCCGCCTCGGGGCGGTAGCCCGCGGCCCCGGCTAGGCCCCGGCGCCGTCCTGCTTGAGGCGGTCGACCACCGCCCCGCCAACGTTGTAGCCCAGCTCCAGGCCGACGTCGTTGTCCGACCGGAAGTGGATGCCTCCGTAGAGGCGGGACATGGCCGCCTCCTGGGCCTTGTCGTCGAACGTCTTCGCCTCGTTGGGGAAGAAGAAGCCGAGGACCGCCGCTGCTGCTCCCGAGAACCCGGCGTGACCGGACACGTACGACGGGAAGATGGGCGTGCCGAGGAAGCTCGACCACGTCGGATCGATCCCGGTGTCGCGCATGGCATTGAGTGGACGAGGGCTCCAGTAGGTGAACTTGGTGTCCCACACGGCGATGGCGGCGTCGGCCTCGGCCACGTTGAGGGCGGCGATCGCCCGGGCCGCCCGGGGTGTGTCCAGCTGGGAGGCCGATACGTACACGAAGGCGATCTGGTTCCAGAGTCCCGGAGGCAGGGCTGTCCCCGCTCCGCCCGCCCAGAACTGTGCAACCGCCTTCTGCTGGTCGGTGAGACTTTCCTTCACCGCCTTGACCTCACGTAGCTCGGCCATGAACTGCTCGGAGCCGTAGGCGGGCGGGGGGCCGGGGCGGAACTGGTCGCCACCTGACAGCACCCACGTCTTCCACGACCCGGCCACCGGCTGGACGGGCGGCGTCACCAGACCAGGCGTCACCTCCCAGTAGTCGGGTCCCCGCCCGATGCCGGCCGGGCGGCTGCCGTCCCACTTCTTCTCGTAGCCGTCGGTCTTCAGGCGGGCGACGATCCTGTTGCCGACCTCGCGGCCCAGGGCGAGCCCGGCTTCCACATCGCTGCGGAAGTTCACGCCCGCGGCAACCCGCGAGTCCGCCGCCTCCTTGGCCAGGTCGTCGAAGGTACCCACCGGCGTGGCCGGGAACAGGTGGGTGAGCACCGTCGAGGCCGCCCCGGCGATGGCCGAGTACTCGTCAGGGTACGAGGGGGCAGGACTGGTCGGCACCAGCGTCTGTACACCCGTAGGTGCCTGACGCCGGTACTCGTACTTCCAGTGCCACGCCGCCACGATGGCGTCGTACATGGCCACGCTGGTGGCGGCGTAACTCCGCGAGGCAGTCGGCGGGTCCTTGACGCCACCGTTGGTCACGAGCTCGATGTTCAGGTCCATCCACGGTTTGATGGCGACCTGCTGGCTCCACTGCTTGACCGCCTCCTGGACCTTGCCGTCGCGGGAGCCGGCCAGCCGCTCCACCTCGGCCTGCTCGGCCTCGGCCTCGCCACCGGTGGGAGGGGCGGGGACCTTCACGTCGGCGGGCGACCCGAGGATGTACGTCTTCCACGTGCCCGCCTGGGGTTCGGCCCCCGCACCGACAAAGCGCTCCGTGCCGTCGTCCCCATCACCTCCACATGCGCTGAGCACGGCGGCGACCAAGGCCACGAGAGTCAGGAGGCCGGCCCGGCGCGCCGTCCCGTAGCTGCTCACGAGAGCGCCGCCGCGATGTAGATGGCGGGCACCGGCACGCAGTACAGGCCGACCGACCTGGGGGTGAAGGGCAGGTCGGGCAGGATGTAGTTCTGCGACCCCTTGGTGGACTTGAGCGCCGAGATCTCCACATGTTCGGCGTCGGCCATCTCGCGGCTCGTCCGGGGTCGCTCCAGCGGGCTCAACCAGACCACCAGGTCGGGGTCGTTGATGACCTCGAACCCGGGCTCGATGCGCAGCGCCATGCGGCCGTCGGCCAGCCGGTACAGCGTCACCGTGCCTTTTCCTGTCTTCTCGACGTTGTAGAAGTCACCTTTGGCGACGACCTGGCCGGTGGCCATCTCCGGCAGCGGTGGCTCGTCCAGCGGGGTGTCCACCTGCTGTTCGACGGTGGCCTTCCACGGCCCGCTGGCCGAGATCGACAGGAGCACGTTGCCGGTCGTCCGGCTGAAGCCCTCGCCCTGGGCGGGGCAGGCGGTGGAGACCAGAGGCCCGGCCCGGGTGGGCGCCGGGGTGGCGTTTATCACCATGTTGCCGCCCTCGCAGCTCCACTTCACCCGCCATTGGATCGCCCCGGAGGTGACCGTCACCGGCCCGAC
>DASUXN010000216.1:0-2377 GCA_036377875.1 Acidimicrobiales bacterium | reverse complement strand
CGGAGGAAGCGCACAAAGCAGTCGGGATCGATGCGGAAGGCGTGGACGGTGTGGACGACCGCCTTGAGGACGGGATGCTGGGAGTCCCCCGCTTCCAGATCGGCGAAGAACTGCTCGCCGTAGGCGGAAAGGGCGGCCTTGCGCTCCTCCACGGTGGCGGTCGAACCCAGGTCGTCGACGATGTCGTCGGCGAAGCGGGTGAAGCCGTAGAGGGCGTGGACGTGGTGGCGCTTCACCGCCGGCAGCAGGTAGGTGGACCAGTAGTACGTGGTGCCGTAGCGGCGGTTGAGCTGCCGGCAGCGGGCGTACGACTCGTCGAGGGTTATCACGGACGGCCCAACTGCTCCACCCGCTCCGCCGCCAGCCGTCCCGACAGCAGCACCATGGGCACCCCCACGCCCGGAATCGTGCTCGACCCCGTGAAGACGACCCCCGGCACCCGCTTGTCGACGTTGTTGGGGCGGAACGGGCCGGTCTGGAAGAAGTTGTGGGCGATGGCGAAGGGGGTGCCCCGTTCCATGCCCTGGCGCTGCCAGTCGGTGGGGTCGACGAAGCGCTCGACCACCACGTCCCCCGTCGGGTAGCCCAGCGCCCCCACCCGCTCGACGAGCCGATCCCGGAACCCGGCCCGCTCCTTCTTCCAGTCCACCTTGCCGTCGAGGTTGGGCGTGGGCTCCAGCACGTACAGCGTCGTGCAGCCCTCGGGGGCGAGGGACGGGTCGCCCTTGGAGGGGCTGCTGACGAGGATCGACGGGTCGGGCATCAGCACGCCCTGCTTCATGAGAGCCTCGAAGGCGCCCTCCCAGGCGTCGCCGAAGTGGATGTTGTGGTGCTCCGCCCCCTCGGGAAGAGCGCCCCGCACGCCGGCGACCCAGACGGCGCAGGACGGCGAGTAGTGCCCCCTGCGGGCCACCCGGGGGGCAGACGTGCCGGGCAGGAGCTGGCGGTAGGCGACGGGGAGGTCGGGGTTGAGCACGACGGCGTCGGCGGCGATGACCTCGCCGTCGACCAGGCGGACGCCGGTGGCACGGCCGTCGGACGCCTGCTCGACCCGCTCGACGGTGACGCCGTAGCGGAACTCGGCCCCCGCCTTGCCCGCCGCCGCGGCCAGACCTCGGGGCACGGCGTGGATGCCCCCCTCGGGGAAGAACACGCCCTCGATCGTGTCCATGTAGGTGATGACGCAGTACAGGGCCAGGGCCTCGTAGGGGGAGAGCCCGGCGTACATGGCCTGGAACGAGAAGATCCGTTGCAGCCGGTAGTCGTCGAAGTACGAGTTGACCACGTTGGCCAGCCGCCGCAGCCCGCCCATGCGCACCAGCTGGACGAGCGCCATGGGCGTAGGCTTGAACAGGTCGAACATCGAGTCGAAGTTGCGGTCGATGAAGTTCGGCAGCTCGAGGCGGTACAGCTCGGTGAGGTAGTCGCAGAAGCGGGTGAAGGCCACCGCCTCGGCCGGCCCGCACTTGTCGCGCACCTCCTCGGTCATCGCCTCCCGGCCGTGGCGGACCCGGATCTCGGACCCGTCGGCGAAGCTGGCTCGATAGATCGGGTCGACGGGATGGAGCGTCAGGTGATCGGCCATGTCGGCCCCCGCCCCCGAGAAGGTGGAGGCGAGGATGCCGGTCATGGTGAGCACGCTCGGGCCCGTGTCGATGCGGAAGCCGTCGGCTTCGAGAAGCCCGGCCCGGCCACCCGGCCGGTCCTCCCGTTCGAGCACGATCACGTCGTGGCCGCGTCCCGACAGGTGACAGGCGGCCGACAGGCCCCCCAGCCCGGCGCCCACGACGGCTACCCGCACGGCGCCCCGCAGGTCATCGGTCGCGCCCGGCCACGTAGTGGGCCAGATCGGCCAGGGCTTCCCGGGCGGCGCCGGTGAGAGGGGCGGCCTCGAGGTGGAAGAGAGCCTCGGTGACCCGGTCGTCGATGGTGGCCTCGACCTGGGCCACCGCGCCCGTCTCCACGAACAGGTCCTGGAGATCGGCCATCTCGTCGTCGGAGAGGTCGGCGGCGCCGTAGCGCTCGAGCAGGCAGTCGCCCGCGCCGAGGCGGGAGCGGGCGGCGGCGTAGAGCAGAGTCGGCTTGCCCTCCCGCAGGTCCTCCCCCACCGGCTTGCCGGTGAGCGTCTCGTCCCCGAAGGCGCCGAGGAGGTCGTCGCGCAGCTGGAAGGCCTCGCCCAGGGGCAGCCCGTAGGCCGAGTAGCCCTGGGCCAGCCCGGGGTCCCCGCCGGCCAGGGCCAGGCCCAGGTGCAGGGGCCGCTCGATGGTGTACTTGCCCGACTTGTAGGTCAGGACCCGGCGGACGGCGGCCTCGTCGGGGGCGCCCCGGCGCGCCTCGACCAGGTCCAGGTACTGGCCGCCCATCAGCTCCGAGCGCA
>DASUXN010000215.1:0-5261 GCA_036377875.1 Acidimicrobiales bacterium | reverse complement strand
GGCGTCGATCGCTCGGCAGGCAGCCGCGAACGGGCTCAAGACCCGGACCCAACTGCTCGTGACCCCCGGGTCCGAGCAGGTGCGGGCGACCATCGAGCGCGACGGTCTGCTGGCCGACCTCGAGGCGATCGGCGCTACCGTCCTGGCCAACGCCTGCGGTCCCTGCATCGGCCAATGGGCCCGCACCGACATCGCCGAGGGTGAGCGCAACTCGATCATCACCTCGTTCAACCGGAACTTCCCCAAGCGCAACGACGGCAACGCCCAGACGCTGGCCTTCATCGGCTCCCCCGAGACCACTGTGGCCTACGCCCTGGCCGGCACGCTCGACTTCAACCCCGTGACCGACGCGGTCGACGGGATCCACCTCGAAGAGCCCACCGGCGACGAGCTGCCCACCAAGGGCTTCGCAGAGAGCGTGAGCGGCTTTCTCGCCCCGCCCGCGGATGGCTCGTCGGTAGAGGTGGTCATCCGGTCGGACAGCAACCGGCTCCAGCGCCTCGATCCCTTCCCGGCCTGGGACGGGAACGACTTCGTCGAGCTCCCCGTGCTGCTCAAGGCCCAGGGCAAGTGCACCACCGACCACATCTCGGCCGCCGGCAAGTGGCTCAGGTTCCGCGGCCACCTGGAGAACATCAGCCGCAACCTCTTCCTGGGGGCGGTCAACGCCTACACCGGCGAGGCCGGGTCGGGATGGTGCGGAGTGCACGACACCATCGAGCCGTTCCCGGACGTGGCCCTCCACTACAAGGAGGCGGGGATCGCGTGGGTGGCGATCGGCGACGAGAACTACGGCGAGGGCTCGTCCCGGGAGCACGCGGCCATGGAGCCCCGGTTCATGGGCGGCAAGGCCATCTTCGCCCGATCGTTCGCCCGCATCGCCGAGTCGAACCTCATGAAGCAGGGCGTGCTGCCCCTGGCCTTCGCCGACCCAACGGTGTACGACCGGGTCAAGGTGGACACGCGCATCTCCGTGCTCGGCCTGGCCGGCCTGGCCCCTGACGTGCCGGTGCAGTGCCGACTCCACCACGCCGACGGCTCAGTCGAGGACTTCGTTTGCACCCACAGCCTGTCGGAGGAGCACATCGGCTGGTTCCGGGCGGGCAGCGCCCTCAACCTCATCGGGGCCCGCTTCCGGGCCGAGGCGGGAAGCTAGACGGCCGGGGCGGGCCCACGAGCGAAGCGGCCCGCAGCTACGTAGGCGCCTCGACGCACTCGACCCCGCCGGCGCCCACCGTGGCGGCATGGGCGGTGCCGGGGTCGAGATCGAGGCGGTCGCCCGGCGCCAGCTCGACGTCGCCGTCGGTGCGGGTATGGAACACGATCGACCCGGACAGGCAGTACAGGACCTTGTGGTAGGTGTGCTCATGCCACCCGTAGGTGTCGCCCGGGCCGTTGCCCCAGCGGCGGGGATCGAGGCCGTCGGCCCGCATACCGGCCACGATTTCGTCTGCGGCCGGAGGGGGCCCTTCACACCGTTGGACGCGCGCCGCCATCGCCACCAGCCTGCCAGGATGGGCCGGTGATCGTCACGCCCGAGGTCGACGCCTACGCCGCCGGCCATACCGATCCGGAACCACCGCACCTCGCCGCCCTGGCCGCCGCCACGCGGGAGTTCTCGCAGTCGCACGGCATGATGGTGGGTCCGAACGAGGGGCGGTTCCTGTCCCTGATGGTGGCCCTCACGGGCGCCCGGCGGGTGCTCGAGATCGGCACGTTCACGGGCTACTCCGCCCTGTCCATGGCCGACGCCTTGCCTCCGGACGGCCGCATCGTCAGCTGCGAGGTCGACCCTGACCACGCCGCCATGGCCCGCCGCCACATCGATGCCAGCCCCTACGCCGACCGCGTGGAGGTGCGCGTGGGACCGGCCCTCGAGACGATCGCCTCCCTCGACGGGCCCTTCGACCTGGTGTTCATCGACGCCGACAAGACCAACTACCTGAACTACTACGAGGCCGTCCTGCCCAAGCTCGCCGGGAGCGGCGTGATCCTGGCCGACAACGTCCTGTGGAGCGGTCGGGTGCTGGACGACGAGGACCAGACCGACGACACCCGGGCCATCCGCCAGTTCAACGACCACGTCCGCGACGATCCGCGGGTGAGCTGCCTGATGCTCACCGTGCGGGACGGCGTGAGCGTGATCCGCCGCGCGCCGACTGGATGAGGACGCGGGCCCTGGCATTGCTTGTTGCCACCGCCACCGCCGGCTGCTCGTCGGGGGGTGACGCCGACCTGGCCACGCCCCGGCCGAGCCCGGCCACGACTGCGCCCGCGCCCGCCGGCGCCGCCGGCGCCGCAGGGAGCGGGGCCGCCGCGGCCACGTCGACCACCGCCGGCGTCGACGGCTGCCCGCGCGTTCCCGCCCGGCGGGAGCCCGATCCGAACCGGCCCCGCTACACGCTGACGCTCGACATCGAGCCGCGGGCGGCCACTGTGCGCGGCACGGTCGACGTGCGCTTCGTGCCCGACTTCGATAGCGACCGGATCATCTTCCGGCTCTGGCCCAACGGCCCGCGCCAGCTCGTCTTCGGCGCCCGCCTCCTCCCCGACGGGCCGGTGACGGTCGACGGGACCGAGGTGCCCACCACCAATGAGGACCCGACCAAGCTCGTGCTCGCTCCCCTGCCGGCCCGGCTCCGGCCCGGCCAGGCCCGGCAGATCCGCCTCCCGTTCCTTCTGACGCTTCCCCAGCCCGCCCGGGACCGCATCTCGGCCGAATCCGACAGTGTGCGCATGGGCTCGTTCTTCCCCATCCTCGAGTGGGAGCCGGGCCGGGGATGGACCAACGAGCCCGCCACCAGCCGCTTCGCCGAGGCAGGCACCGCCCCTGCCGCCGACTTCGACCTCACCATCACCACGCCCGGCGGCTACGACGTCATCGCCAGCGGCGCCTCCGACCGCCCCGGCCACTGGACGGCGACGGGGATGCGCGACGTCTCGGTGGCGGTGGGCCACTTCACCACCATGTCCGGCACGGCCCACGTCCCCAGTCCCGTCGAGGTCACCGTGGGGGTGGACCGCGCCGCGGGCGACGTGCCCAAGCCCTACCTCGACCGGGCCATCGCCGTGCTGGAGGCGACCAGCGCCCGATTCGGGCCCTACCCGTGGCCCACCTTCTCGGTCTCCGTCACGCCCGGGATCAGCACCGGCATCGAGTACCCCGGCCACATCCTCCACGGACCGGGCACGTCCGGCGACATCCTGACCCACGAGGTCGCCCACCAGTGGTTCTACGCCCTGGTAGGCAACAACCAGGGGCGCGACCCGTGGCTCGACGAGGCCCTCACCACCTGGGCCGAGGCCCGTTACGAGGGCACCGTCGACGACTACAAGGCCACCGCCATCCCCGCCGACGTGCGGGGCCGCACGACGTCCCCCATGACGTTCTGGGACGGAAACCAGAACTTCTTCCTCGGGGCATACGTGCAGGGCGCCCAGGCGCTGGCCGCCCTCGGAACCCCCGAAAAGGTCGACTGCGCTCTGCGCATCTACGCCGCTGAGAACGCCTACCGCATCGCCACCCCCGCCGACCTGTTCGCCGCCCTGACGAACGTATTTCCCGAAGCTCCCGCCACGCTGGCCCGCTTCGGGATCCGCCCGTGAGCCGCCGGGCCGCGGCGGTACTCGCCCTGCTCGCCATGGTCGGCGCCGCATGCAGCGACGCCGGTGCCGGCGGCGGTACCGGGGAGGCATCTCTCGGCACAGGAGTCCCCCGCATTTCCACGACCGTGCCCACCATCGCCCCGAGCACCACCGTCCCGCCCGCCGGGCCGGGCGCGCTGGTCACCCCCAGCGGGGTCGTTGTACCGGTGGTGTCCCGCGACGGTGAGCGGTTCACGGTCACCACGCCGTGCGGGCGATCGGCCACCGTCACCGGCGGCACCCACGTGGCGAGGGCCTCCGTCGTTCTCGACGCCGGCCACGGCGGCACCGACCCGGGCGCCATCTCCCCCGGCGGCCTCAAGGAGACCACCGTCAACCTCGCCGTGACCCGTCACACCCGCGACGCCCTCGAGGCGGCCGGGGTGCCCGTGCTGCTCACCCGCACCGGCGAGTACGACGTCAACCTCGACGTACGGGCCCAGGTAGGGATCGCCGTCGGCGCCCAGGCCTTCGTTTCCATCCACCACAACGCCGAGCCGGACGGACCGTGGCCCGGCCCTGGCTCGGAGACCTACTACCAGATCGCCTCCCCTGACTCGAAGCGGCTGTCGGGACTCATCTACGAGGAGATCGTGCAGGCCATGTCGCAGTACGACGTCGCTTGGGTGGCCGACCGCGACGCCGGGGTGAAGTACCGGCGCGGCTCGAGGGGCGACTACTACGCGGTGCTCCGCCTGCCCGGCACGATCGTGAGTTCCCTCGTAGAGCTCGCCTTCATCAGCAACCCTCCCGAGGCCGCTCTCATCGCCCGGGCCGACGTCCAGAAGGTGGAAGGCGAGGCCGTGGCCCGAGGCATCGTGCGCTACCTGCGCGGCAACGACCCGGGATCCGGGTTCACCGAGCCGTACGACCGCCCCTCGCCGCCAGGACGCGGCCCCGGCGGGCCCGCCCCGTGCAGCGACCCGCCCCTGACGTGAGCGGGGGAAACCGTTCTCACCGGTTTCGCTTCGGCGTCCACCAGGGACTCGAGTACCTGACCGCCGCCCTGGTCGTCTCCACCGGCATCCGCCTGCGTACGGGCCTGGCCGCCCCGGTCCTGGGCGCGGGACTGGCGATCCTCACCCTCGCAGCCGTCACCGACGGGCCGCTGTGCGCCTCCCGCTGGCTCAGCCGCCGCGCTCACGCCATAGGCGACGGGGTGCTCGTCGCCGTGCTCGCCGCCGTGCCCCTGGTCGCCCTCGATCTCGCCGAGGACATGCCCGCCGCCATCGTCGTGTGGATGGCCGCTGCCTTCCTCGCCTTTCTGGCCACCTCGACCGATTACCGCCCCCGGCCCGCTCGCCGCGCCGCCCCACGAGCCGCCCCACCAGCCCCGCCGCCGGCGCCGGCGCCGGCACACAAAGCCCCTCCGACCGGCTCGCCCGCCCTCAACTCCGCCGCTCGGGCCGTCGGTCGCCACGCCGGTCGCGCCCCCCGATCCCTGGGCCGGGCCGTCGGCCGCTACAAGGCAAAGAGGACCCGTTGAGGCTCGGGCGGCCCGAGCTCGGTCGGTCGACGTCGCCGGCTACCGCTGCGTGCTGATCCGCAGCGAGCAGGACCCGCTTCCCCGAGCTTTCACGAATGCACCGACGGAGGCACGAACGTCACCTTCGTGC
>DASUXN010000214.1:0-3079 GCA_036377875.1 Acidimicrobiales bacterium | reverse complement strand
ACGACTCGGGCTCACCAAAGACCGTCGACTGCGGGGGCGCGCGCTGGACCGTGAACAACTACGAGGGGCGGGGGAGTGGGTCGACTACCGCCGAGGTGGCCATGGCCCAGTCGATCAACACGGTGTACGCCCAGATCATGGCTCGCGTCGGCCCGGGGGCGGTCGCCGACGTCGCCCAGAAGGCAGGCATTCCCAGGGAAGCCGTCACGCCCGCCGAGTGCGCCATGGCCCTGGGTGGGATGCGGGAAGGCGTCAGCCCCCTCGAACAGGCCGCCGCCTTCGCCACCTTCGCCGCCAAGGGCACGTACGCCGAGCCATACGCCATCGAGCGGATTCGCGACCGGGACGGCTCGGTCGTCTACGAGCGGGGCCGGCCCAAAACCAGGGAAGCCTTCGGCGAGCGTGAGGTCGGCGTGCTCAACGGCGTCCTCCAGGGCGTTGTGCGGGACGGCACGGGTACGGCCGCCGCCGTGGGACGTCCGATGGCGGGCAAGACGGGCACTACCGAGAACTACGGCAACGCCTGGTTCATCGGCTACGTCCCCCAACTGGCCACCGCCGTCTGGGTCGGGCACCCCGAGGGGGACACGCCCATGACCAACGTGCGGGGACAGTCGGTGACGGGCGGATCGTTCCCGGCCCGGATCTTCTCCAGCTACATGCGCGAGGCCCTGGCCGGCGTGCCGGTCAAGGACCTCCACCGGGCTTCACCTGACGAGCTCGCCCTACGAGGGGCCCCGGACACCACCGTGGGTCCGGCCGAGTCGGCCGCTCCCTCGTCTTCGTCCCCGCCGACCACCCGCCGACCGGTGATCACCCTTCCGCCCGAGCCGCCGACGACGCTGAGAACCGTTCGCCCGGCGCCGCCGAGGACGGCCGCTCCCGTCGCCACGGTCGTGCCGACCACCACAACAACGCTGCCGCCGCGCCCGACTACCACCACCCCCACGCCGACGACGACGGTGGCCCTGCCCTCCCGCCTCTGAACTATTGCAATGTGAGGCCTCTATCTCGGAGACTCCTCTAGGTCCATTCAGTCTGTAGGGGGCAATCTCGATGAGACGATCTGTAGCCGCGCTCGCTCTGGCGACGAGCGCGCTCAGCGTGCTGGCGGCCCAGGGCGTGGCGCCCGCAGCCGAACCGCCGACCTTGACCAGGCCCGTGCAGGCCTCGCTCGCCGACCAGGACCCGGGTCGGATGTACTCCGCGCCGGCCTTCGCCGTCGACCCCGAGAACCCGCGGCGCATCGTGGCCGGTTTCGCCGACCTGCGCACCCGCCGCTGCGGCATCTTCCGCTCCGTCGACGGGGGCGCCACCTGGACCAGGCCCGACGGCGCACCCGGCACGGCCGCCTACCCCTTCTGCTCGCAGAGCCAGGGTGGTGTGATCCAGGCGCCCGTCGCCTTCGGCGGCGACGGAATGCTCTACATGGCGCTGGGCGGCTGGGGCGAGGAGGAGGCGAGCCGCGTGGGCGGGGCCATCCTCGTCGCTCGTTCCGCCGACCTGGGCGACAACTGGGAGACCACCGTGGTCCGCACCGCCCGGGGCAAGACGGGCGAGGAAGCGGAGAACATCCGCCCCGTCCAGAGCATCGCCGTCGAGCGCAACGGGGGCGACGACGACGTGATCTACGTGACGTTCTCCCGGTCCCTCAGCGCCTTCACCGCTCCCAACGCCGTCCCCGCCGGTGCCATGGTGGCCGTCTCCCACGACGGCGGCCGCACCTTCGGCGAGGCGGTGAACCTGGTGGGCAACCTGTTCGAGCCCAAGGCCATTCGCGACCAGGCTCTGAGCGCGGTGACCACGACGACGGCGGCGCCCAACGCCACGACCACCACGACGACCACTCCGCCCGAGGGTTCCAAGGCGGCCAACCCGAACCAGGCCGCCAACTTCGGGGCGGCCGGAAGCCGCAACGGCATGGTCGCCCGGGTCGACGGCGAGGGGAACGCCTATGTGCTGTGGCCTACGGGCACGGCCAACATCACCAACTCGCCGCCCCCGGGGATGGCCCTGTCGAAGTCCACCGACGGCGGCCGCACGTGGAACACCAAGCTGTCCATCCCCTTCGACTACCTCAACTCCCGCGGTGGCCCGGCCAACGCCTACCAGCAGCTCGCCGTGACGGAGGAGGGCACGCTCCACATCGTCTACAACCAGAGCACCCAGCCCGACCTGACCGGCCACAGCGACGTGTTCCACCGGGCGTCCTACGACGGTGGTGAGACGTGGACCGAGCCGAAGGACCTGGGCGACGACGACCCGAACCTCTACGCCGGCCAGTACTTCCCCAACCTGAGCGTGGCCCCCAACGGCCGGGTCGACGTGGTGTGGTGGGACACCCGGGACACGCCCGGCATGCGGTCGAACGACGTCTACTACACCTACTCCACCGACGACGGCAGGACGTGGGCCAAGAACCAGCGCGTCACCGACACCAGCGTCGACCGCCGTCTCGGCATCTGGGGCTTGAACTACGACATCGCCTCCCAGCCCGGGGTGGCCTCGGTCGACGAGTTCGCCGTCATCGGCTGGGACGACACCCGCAACACCGACCCTGCCACCAAGGCCAACGCCGACCTGGGCGGCGGGCTCCAGGACCTCTACGTCGCCGCGGCCCAGTTCGAGGCCGTCGGGGGCGGCGCCTCGAAGACGGCCAAGATGGTCCTGGCCGGGATCGTCGGACTGCTGGCGGTCGGCCTGATCCTCGTGGTCGTGGCATTGATCTCGAACCGAGGCGGGCCGGCGTCGGCGAGCAAATCGGCAGCGCCCAAGGCGACGAGCAAGGTGGGCAGCTAGCCCGGAATTCCGGGCACAGACGGTTCTTCGGCGGGCGGGCAAACGAGCTCGCCCGCCAAAGAACTGTTTCATCGCTCTAGGTCCCGGACATATACTGAAGTTAGTTGGGAAGGCCTCCGCCTGGGGTCGCACGAGCGTTGCGCTCGTAAGGACTCAGAGCGGCTTCGTTCGCGTCGGACTCGACGGGGACCCTCTCGAAGCAAACAGCCGTCGGAGGAGGCCGCCCATGTGCTTCAAGAACCTTCCCATCGAGTTCGACGCTTCGGGTAAAGCGACCCTT
>DASUXN010000213.1:0-2839 GCA_036377875.1 Acidimicrobiales bacterium | reverse complement strand
CCGGCACCATCGGCCTGCCCGCTCCGGCCAACGATTCCGCCGGCCGGATCGCTCTCACCCCGGACGGAACCACCCTCGTCGTGGGCACCAACACGGGCGTGGCGGTGGTGCCCACCAGCGCCATGGTGGCGGAGCCGGCCTGCGACACGTCGGGATCGACGGCCTCGCTGGCCAAGGTCTGCGGCGCGCCCGTCGCCGACATCGTGGTCGACCCCAGCGGCGCCCGGGCCTACGCCACCAACCGCCAGCGCAACCAGGTCGAGGTGTTCTCCCTGGCCACCCGCCGGCTCGAAACGCCGATCCCGGTCGGGTCCCGGCCCCAGGGCCTGGACCTGAGCGCCGACGGCAGGCTTCTCTACGTGGCCAACTCCGGCGCCAACGACGTGTCGGTCGTCGACCTGGCCCTGGGCCGGGAGGTCCGGCGCATCACCGTTCCCACCACCTGGCTCAACGAACGACCGCACTCGATCGCAGTGGCCGCCAACGGCACGGCCCTGATGACCACCACCTTCGAAGGCTCGGGCAACTCGGCCATGTGGCTGATCGACCTCGGCGACGAGACGCTGCGGCCACCGCCTCCCATTCGCACCTACGACACCGAGGTGGGCGCCCGCAGCCGGGTCGAGCCCAGCGCCGACCGCTCGCACATCCTCCTGGTCGAGACCGACAGCTCGGCCGGCGAGGTGTTCCTCCTCGACACGTCGGCCGGGACGTGGGACCAGAAGACGCTGGCCCGGTTCGTCACGTTCGGAGCTCTCGACGCCACCGGCTCGACCGTCTTGGTGGGCCCGGGGACGTTCGTGCTCGACGGCGATCTGGTGTTGCGGTCCACCGTTCCGGGTGGAGGCGCGGGCGTGGCTTCCAACCGGGCCGGCACCGTCGGCTACCGCGTCCAGGACGGGTACGTCGAGGTGCTCGACCTGGGCCGGGGCACCGTCACCGCCACTCTCGAACTGCCGGAGGACCTGGGCACGAGCAGGGGCGTCGTGGCCCTCACCCCCGACGACGCCACCCTGCTGGTGGCCACCGCCACGGGTGTGAGCGCGGTGCCGGTGTCGGCCGCCGACCCGCTGCCGGTGTGCACCTCGACCCTGGCCGACATCTGCGGCGCCGGGCTGGACGAGGTGGTCGTCGACCCGGCCGGCAGGCGGGCCTACGTCTCCAACCCTCTTCTCAACCAGGTCGAGGTCATCTCGCTGACCACGAGGCAGCTGGAGGCTCCCATCCCGGTGGGTTCGCTCCCGCTGGGGATGGACTTCAGCGCCGACGGGCGGTTGCTCTACGTGGCCAACTCGGGCGCCACCGACGTGTCGGTCGTCGACCTCGCCCTGCGCCGTGAGGTACGGCGCATCCCGGTGCCGTCGGGATGGCTGAACGAGCGCCCGCGCTCGATAGCGGTGGCGGCCAACGGCAGGGCCTTCCTCACCACCGACTACGGCGGCTCGGGGTGGACCGACCTGCTCGAGATCGACCTGGACGACGAGACCGTCTCCGTCCGCCCGATCGACCGGGGTGATCCGTTCGGAGGCAACGCCACCGTCACCTCAGAGACGGACCTCTACGCCAGCGGCGACCGGTCTCGCGTCGCCCTCGTCCAGAACGACAACAGCAGTGGGCCTGTCACCGTGTACGACGCCGCCTCCGACTCGTTCGCTCCCCTCCGGCGTCTCGCCAACTTCACCGGCCCCAGCGCCCTCGACCGCACCGGCTCGACGCTGCTGGTCGACGGGTGGGTGCTCGACCGGGACCTCGTGCAGCGGGCGACCATCGGCCCTTTCCGGGGCACGGGCGTGGCCCTGAGCCCCGACGGCGCCCATGGGTACCGGGCGGCCGAGGAGGCGGTGGAGGTGCTCGACATCCGCCGGGGTCTCGTGGTGGGGTCGATCCCCGTCCCGGAGCGGCCCGCGGCCGGGCACCGGGGCCTGACGGTGACACCCGACGGGGCCACGCTGCTGGTCCTCACCGAGCGAGGAGTGGCGATCGCCCCCGTGAGCAGCGCCGTCGCCCTCCCCGCCTGCACCCCCGAGACCGTGGCCGGCGCGGTCGTGAGGGTGTGCGGCGACCTGTTCTGGGCCGCCGGCAGCCGGGTGGGCGAGATCGTCGTCGACGCCGCCGGCGCCCGGGCCTACGCCACCAACCCCTCGCGCAACCAGGTCGAGGTCGTGTCGCTGGCGACGCGCACCCTGGAGGCTCCCATCGCCGTGGGTTCGCAGCCCATGGGGCTCGACTTCAGCGCCGACGGGAGGACGCTCTACGTCGCCAACTCGGGGGGCAACGACCTCAGCGTGGTGGACCTGGCGTCGAGGCGGGAGGTGCGGCGCATCGTCGTGCCCCCGGGCGAGTTCAACCACCGGCCTCAGTCGATCGTGGTGGCCGGGAACGGCACCGCCCTGGTCCTGACCACGTTCGACGGCTCCGGCTGGTCCCACCTGCGCCAGGTCGACCTGGCCGCCGGGACGGTCCGGGTGCGGACCGACCTGCGGGAGTTCGGCGTCGCAGCGGGGGACGTCGCCGACTTCGCCGCCACCGCCGACCGGTCCCGCATCGTCATGGTCTCCCGCGACGGCACCTACCTCTACGACGTCGCCCGTGACTCGCTCGTGGGCGCCACCAGCCCCGAGAGCTGCCGCCGCTTCGTCGACGTCGACGCGTCGGGCGCCACCGTGCTCGCCTCGCGCTGCATCTTGGAGGGGGACGGCCGGCACCGGGCGACCATCGAGGGCTTCGGCCGGGGCGTGGCCATCACCTCGTCGGGCGACCGGGGCTACCGGGTGCTGGGCAACTCGGTCCAAAGCGTCGACCTGGCCACCGGCGCCACGTCCAGCGGGGAGGCCCTCCC
>DASUXN010000212.1:0-2438 GCA_036377875.1 Acidimicrobiales bacterium | reverse complement strand
GTCCGCTAGCAGGCAGCTGGACCAGGCTGGCGAATCCCCGCTAGTCACCGCCCGAGAACCGGCCGGGGGTTGGTCCCACCCGGTGCAATCCGCTCTTTTCGGGTTCCTTTCCAGCAGTTCTCGACGAGGGGGCGCGCTCGTGCGCCCCCTCGTCTCGCGTCCCCAGGCAGGCCCGTGCGAGGAGGTGTACGTGGAGCCGCTGTTCGAATCCGAGGGGTTGAAGCTGGCCGGCCACCTGGCCAGGCCCGCCACCCTCGGCGCCAACGCCCCGCCCGGGCTCGTCCTATGCCACGGCTTCCCGGCCGCTCCCGGCGGGGCCGCCACGTCCGCCCAGACCTATCCGAACCTGGCCAACCGGCTGGCCGCCGAGACGGGGTGGACCGTCCTGACCTTCAACTTCCGGGGCGCAGGGCGGTCGGAGGGCAACTTCTCGCTGGCGGGATGGCTCGCCGACCTGAAGGCGGCCGTCGCCCGGCTCCTCGAGGAAGGGGTCTCCGGCATCTGGCTGGCCGGGTCGAGCACTGGGGGTGCGCTGTCCATCTGCGCGGCGGCGGCCGACCGGAGGGTGCGGGGTGTGGCCGCCCTCGCCGCCCCGGCCACATTCGACATGTGGGCCGCCCACCCTCGCCGCTTCCTCGACGAGGCCCGCAGCATCGGCGTGGTGTCCAACCGCGCTTTCCCCGCCGACGTCGAGGCATGGAGTTCCGAGCTGGCCGACATCCGGGCCCTCGACGTCGTGGACAAGGTCCCGCCCCGCCCACTGCTTCTCATGCACGGCACCGACGACGACGTCGTGCCCGTCCAGGACGCCCGCACTCTGGCCACCGCCGCCGGCAACCAGGTCGACCTGCGCCTCATCCACGGCGCCGGCCACCGCCTGCGCCACGACCCCCGCGCCGTGGCCTTCCTGCTGGGCTGGATGGAGCGTCAGGCCACCGCATGATCGAAGTATTCGGAGACATCTACTGTCCCTTCACGCACGTGAGCCTTCGCACCCTCACCGGCCGCCGGCGGGACGAGGGCCTGGACTTCCGGTTGCGGGTGCGGGCATGGCCGCTGGAGCTGGTGAACGGCGAGCCCCTCGACCCCGAACTGGTCGCCCGAGAGGTGGAGGCCCTACGGGCGCAGGTCGACTCGTCGGCGTTCGCGGCGTTCGACCGCGAGCGGTTCCCGACGACGACCCTTCCCGCCCTCGCCCTCGCCTCGGCCGCCTACGAGCGGGACATGGAAACGGGCGAGCGGGTGAGCCTCGTGCTCCGCACCGCCCTCTTCGAAGAGGGCCGCGACATCGCCGATCGGGCTGTGTTGGAAGAGTTGGCGGCCGCCCACGGCGTCGAGCCGCCCACCGACCGCCACCTGGCCCTCGTCGGCGCCGAGTGGGAGGCGGGCCGGGCCCGCGGCGTCGAGGGCTCGCCCCACTACTTCATCGGCTCGTGGTCTCGCTTCAGCCCGACCCTCGACGTTCGTGAGGTGGACGGACGCTTCGACGTCAGCGTCGACCCCGCCGGCCTGGAGGAGCTCTTCGGGCAGATTTAGGCGAGGGCCTCGTCGATCGTCCGGCGCAGGGTTGTGGCGGCGGCCTGCGGGTCGCGGGCGTGGGTGAGCCAGCGGACGACGACGAAGCGGCGGGCGCCGGCGGCGACCATGTCCGGAATGGTCTGCGGCGTCACGCCGCCGGTGACGAACCACGGGAGCCGGCGGCAGCGCGAGGCGGCGAGAGTGAGGTAGTCGAGCCCCGTGCCGGGGCGGCCCGGCTTGGTCGGGGTGGGTTCCACCGGGCCGGCCGACACGTAGTCGACCGGCTCGTCGAGGGCGGCCTCCAGCTCGTCGGGGGCGTGGGTGGAGTACCCGACGATCGCTCCCGGTCCCATAATGCGGCGGGCGAGGGTCGGGGGGGCGTCGTCCTGGCCGACGTGGACCCCGTCGGCGCCCACGTCGAGGGCCAGGTCGGGACGGTCGTTGAGGATGAAAGGGACGCCCATGTCCCGGCAGACCAGGGCGGCCAGGCGGGCCCGCCGCAGCAGGGGGCGGGCCTCCAGCAGCTTGTCCCGCAGCTGCACCATGTCGACCCCGCCCCGGATGCAGGCCTCGATGAACTGGCCCAAATCGGGCCGGTCGGCGGTACAGAGGTACAACCGGCTGGCGGCCAGACGGGCATCCACCCCTTTTCAGCCGCCGGCGACGGCACGCACGAGCTCGAGGCGGTCACCCTCGGCCAACGTCGTCGTCGTCAAAGCCGCCCGCACGACGGGCTCGCCGTTGCGCTCCACGATCACGTTCTTCGGACCGAGTCCGAGCGTGGCCAGCAGGTCGGCGATCGTCGCCCCGTCGGCCAGTTCCACCTCGTCCCCGTTGGCCTTCACCCGCATCGGGCGGACGCTACTTCGCTACTTCGCGGCCTTAGCGGCCTTCGCCTCGGCCTTGACGGCCCGCTTGTG
>DASUXN010000211.1:0-4214 GCA_036377875.1 Acidimicrobiales bacterium | reverse complement strand
GCGACTCGTCCACACACGGCTAGCCGAGCCTCCGGCGACGAAGCGGTCTCAACGGTAGGCCCGGGCCTGCATGTCGAACAGCTCGGCGTAGGTGCCGCCTGCGTCGACCAGCTGCTCGTGGCTGCCCGTCTCGATGATTCGGCCACCGGCCAGCACGCAGATGCGGTCGGCGAAACGGACGCTCGAGAGGCGGTGCGAGATGAGTAGGGCGGAACGGCTGCGGTAGAGCGATGCCACCGTCTCGAACAGGTCGCGCTCAGCTCGCGGGTCGAGGGCGGCGGTGGGTTCGTCGAGCACGACCAGCGGGGCGTCGCGCAGGAAGGCGCGCGCCAAGGCGACCCGCTGCCACTGCCCGGTCGACAGGTCGACGCCGGAGAAGCCCCGAGACAGCTTGGTGTCGTACTCGTCGGGCAGGGAGGAGATGAGGTCGTGGGCGCCGGCCTGGCGGGCGGCGGCGACGATGGCGGGGCGGTCGTGGAGACGGGACGGCAGGCCGATGCCGATGTTCTCGGCGGCGGTGAGCGAGGGGTAGCGCACGAAGTCCTGGAAGACCACGGCGATGTGGGCCCGGACGGCGGCCGGATCGCAGGCGGCCAGGTCGACGTCGTCCCAGCGGAGGGTTCCCGACGTGGGGCGGTACAGGCAGCAGAGGAGCTTGGCCAGCGTGGTCTTCCCGCTCCCGTTCTCGCCCACGAGGGCGACAACCTCGCCCCTGCCGATCTCGAGATCGACGCCGGTGAGGACGGGCCTCGAGCCGCCCCGATAGGTGAACGAAAGCCCCCGGGCCACGATCCGCTCGAACTGGGGCGACGGCCCCTTCCCGTTGACCGGCGTGGGCGCCTCGCCCAGGAAGTCCCGGTAGTCGGCCGCGCTCGACGCCATGCGCCGCACCCCGCTCAGCTCGTTCACGACCCGCTGGAAGCCGCCGTTGATGCGCCGGGCGGCGATCCCGTCGGTGAGGGCGTCGGAGACCGATGTCCGCCGGTTGGCCAGGCCCAGGACGAGGCGGCCGGCGGCGGGCCCGCTGGCGGCCCGGGCGGCGAGGCGGCTGACCATCGACCGGCGGGCGTTGCGACGGTTGGCCTCGTTCTGCTCACGGGCCCATCCGGCGGCCAGCTCGTCGTGGCGCTGGCGCAGGGCCGGACCCGCGCCGAAGGCCCGTAGCTCGTGGGCGGCCTGGGTGCCGGTGAGGTAGTGGCGCAGGGTCATCGCCTCCCGCATGTGGCGGGAGCGGCGGCCGTACATGCGGCCCGGATCCTCGGTGCGGGCGAGGACCGCCCACTGGGCCACGGCGCCGCCGAAGGCGAGAGGCACGAGCGCCCGGTCTCCGGGGCCGGCGGAGAGCACGCCGGTGACGAGGCCGGCGGCGGCCTGGGGCAGCGACAGCGTCCGCCGCAACACCTCGGCCTGGCGGCCGGCCCCGCCGAGGGCCTTCTGGATCCGATCCTGGACCTCGGGGTCCTCGACGTCGGCCAGCTCCATGGCCGCCACCACGTCGAGCACCGTCCCTTCGGCCCGCACCCGCACCGCCTCGGCGACTCGCGACTGGAGGGCCCGCCCTGCGCTCTCACCGCCCGCCGCCAGCACGCCCAGGGCGCCGAGCAGAGCCAGGCGCGGCGCCTGGGTGCGCAGATCGCGGCGGTCGAGCACCGCTTGGAGCACGGCCCGCCCCGAAGAGAGGGTGGCCAGCTCGGCGGCGGTGCCGGCGGCGGTCAGGGCGACGAGGGCGACGAGGCCGGCGCGGTCGGCGTCCCACGCCAGCCGCAGCGAACCGGCGGCCGCCGACATCGCCTCGGGCGTGCTCGCCGGCTCGGCGTCGAACGGGCCGAACCGGTCGCCGCCCACGAAGACCCGCACCTCGCTCACGGGCCCTACCGTACGGTCAGAAGCCGGGCGCGGGCCTCCACGATTCGAGCATGGCCTCGAACTCGTCGAACGAGCGGGTCGTGCCGTCGGAGCGGAAGACCACCATCCACAGCCGGTCGTCGTCGGGGCGCAGAATCATGCGGCCGTTCTCGCCCTCGATGGTGACCATCATCGACACGACCGGTCCCGAGGGAAGGTTCATGACGACGACCGAGTCGGTCTCGACGACGAACTCGCCGGGGAATGGCACCGAGCCGCGGGCCAGATCGGAGGCGACGACGTCGATCGCCGGGAGCCCCTCGATGTCCAGGTAGCCGAACTCGATCTGGGCCCCGAGCGGTCCGGCCATCGTCAGCTCTTCGCCCGACTGTCCCTCGGAGACGTGGTACGTGGCGGGAACGGAGACGGTGGAGCCGGCGCCCGTCGCCTCCTGGGCCGGTCCGTGACTCGCCGCCACTGCGATCAGCAGCAGCATGCCGTTGAACGTGGCGTGGGCGGTGATGGAGCCCACCAGCCCCCGGCGCCAGTAGATCAGGGCGAACAGGATGCCCATGGCCACGTAGTACCGGAACTGCGAGAACCGGAGGTGGGCGACGCTGAAGGCCACGGCGCTGAGCCAGATGGCGGGGCGCCTGCCTCTTTCCCGCAGCGCTTCGGCCAGAAAGCCCCGGAAGACGAACTCCTCGACGACCGGCGCGGCGATCACGATCAGTAGAAAGCCGAGCAGGAACGACAGCGGCGAGCCCTGCACCGCCAGCAGGGCGGTGGTCGGGTCGAGGACGGTTCGCCCCATCGTGATGCGCATGAATCCGAACAGGACGATGGCAACCGCGCCACCCACGATGAACCCCTCGGCCGCGCCTCTGAGGGCCGTGGCTCGGCTGCGTTCGGCGTTCGGGCCACGCAGGCCGGTGTGGGGCCGGATGCCGAGCTCGGCCGACCGGAGCAGCACCCACCCCGCGGCCAGGGCGAAGCAGAGAAGGCCGCTGATCATGGAGACCTTGATGGCCGTTGCCGTCTCGACGTTGTTGGCGTAGAGGAAGCCGGCCACGATGGCCTGGCTCAGGAGGTTCAGAAGGATGAGCTTGTAGACGGTGCGAATGGCCTTGCGCCCCGCCCGGGCGTCGGACGCGTGGGGAATGCGGGGGAGCACGTCCAGCTCGCCGTAGAGCCCGTCCGAGCCCTCCAGCTCGGTGGGCGCGTCGGCGCCGCACATGAGGCAGCGGTCGCGGCCGGCATTGCCGTAGCCGCATTCGCAGCGCCACACGGCCGACCAGTCGTCATCGAGAAGGACGGTGCCCGCCCGTTGCCGCCGTGCCATGACTGCCCCCTTTTTCGGGGCCCGACACGACCCCCTCCTGTCGGAGAGATCGACCGGTTCGGCCGTGCTCTTTAGCGCACCCCTTGTTTAGACAGGTCAAGCTTGCTATAACGGGAGGCGAAGGAGGTCGTCATGAGTGTTGCCATCGTCACCGGAGCCTCACGGGGGTTAGGGCTGGCACTGGCCCGGGCCCTGGCGGAGCGAGGTTGGAACCTCGTGCTCGACGCCCGAGGGAGGTCGGCCTTGGCCGAGGCGGCCCGCGAGCTGTCGGTGCAAACCAAGGTCGTGGCCCTGGCCGGAAACGTGGCCGACGAGGCCCACCGCCGGGCCGTGGTCGACGCCGCCCGGGAGCTGGGCGGCCTGGACCTGCTCGTCAACAACGCCAGCCTGCTCGGTCCCAGCCCGCAGCCCCGTTTGGAGGACTACCCCTTGGACGTCCTCGAGGACGTCTACCGGGTCAACGTGCTCGCCCCCCTGGGCCTCGTCCAGCTCGCCCTGCCCCTGCTCCATTCCTCGGGCGGACGGGTGCTCAACGTGACGTCGGACGCGGGGGTCGAGGGCTACGAGGGGTGGGGAGGCTACGGGTCGTCCAAGGCGGCGCTGGAGCAGCTCAGCAACGTGCTGGCCGCCGAGCACCCCGACCTGCGGATCTACTGGGTGGACCCCGGCGACATGAACACCCAGATGCACCAGGAGGCGTTCCCCGGCGAGGACATCTCCGACCGGCCGCCGCCCGAGGCGAGCGTTCCCGGGCTGCTCGTCCTGGTCGAGGGCGACCGCCCGAGCGGGCGCTACCGCACCGCCGAGCTGGTCGCGCCATGACCCCGGTGGCGGTGGCCGGCGCCGCGACGCTCGATTTCGAGCTGCCTGTCGACCTCCAGGCCCACGAGCCGCCCGAGGCCCGCGGCCTCACGCGTGACGCGGTCCGCATGATGGTCGCCCACCGCGACGGCCGGCCGCTCGTGCACAGCACGTTCACCCTCCTGCCGACGTTCCTCGACCCCGGCGACCTGGTGGTGGTGAACAC
>DASUXN010000210.1:0-3210 GCA_036377875.1 Acidimicrobiales bacterium | reverse complement strand
CCGGCGCGGGTGCGGAAGCGCAACACCGGCGCCTGCGAACCGAGCTCCCAAAGCACGTGGGCGGAGGCCAAGGTTGCGTGGCCACACAGGTCGACCTCGACTTCGGGCGAGAACCAGCGAAGTCGCAGCTCGTCGCCGTCGCCCTCAACAAAGGCCGTCTCGGGAAGGTTCATCTCGGCCGCCACCGCCCTCCGCCAGTCGTCGTCCCGCTCACCTTCCACGAGGCAGACCGCAGCCGGATTCCCGGCGAACGGCCGGCTGGCGAAGGCGTCGACGATGAAGAGCCTCATCCCTCTCGAATCTGAAGCGTCACCTTGCGCCCCGTCATCTCCGAAAGCATCGCCCGGATCTCGTCGGCGGTCTGGCCTTTCGGCCCGACGACGGGGCCGATTTTGCTGGTGTGGACGTCCACGTGAACCGTGTTCTCGCCGAAGCGGGTGTCGATACCCAGGACGGGCGCTCCGAGCCGGCCCAGCTTGGCCTCCAGGAACTCCCGGATGCTCCGGTCGAGGTCGGCGTTGAGGTCGCTGTCCTTGTGGACTTCTGCCCAGGACGGCGAATAGGGGGCGATGATCTCGTAGCAGAGCTTGACGCACTGGTCGCAGATGAACACGCCCGGTCCGGCCACGATCTTGTTGACCTGGTTCTTCGGCTTCCCGCAGAAGGAGCAGGAGGGATCGTCGTCGGTGGGGCGAGGTCCTTCGATGTTCATGGGGGGCTCCTCGGCGTTCCCGTTGCGGAAGTGCCGGAGGGCGGCGGTGTAGGACTCGCCCGTCTTCGCCGCTCGTTGGCGAACGAGCCGCTTGAGTCGCTTCCGTGTCGTCATCCGGCCTCCTGCGGCGCGGCGGACGACCCCCCAGCGGCTGCAGCCGCGCAGCTGACCGAACGACGACCCGAGGACTCGTGTTCCCCTTTGCCTCCGTCGAGCGGGCCTGCTGGGGAGGACCGGTAGAGGTTCGGCGTGGGTCTCGCCACTGCCGATGCTCCCGCCGCCCCCCGGGCATGTCAAGCGATTATGACCAGAGGTCGGCGAGCAGTGAGTCGACCAGCTGCACTCCTGACGCCGCAGGCACGTCGGAGGGATGGGGGGACGGGGCTCCCGTCGGGGCGCTGGCATGCTCAGTGTCCATCAGACCGACCACCGCCGGGCTGAGGAATCGGCTGATCGGGGCGAAGCCGTAGAGGTCGTCCAGGCGATGACGGTGGCGGTGGAACCGGAGCGGGACGTCGACCTCCAATAGGTCGCGGGCCCGGGTCACGGCCACGTAGAACAACCGGCGCTCCTCAGCCAACGACTCGGCATCGCCAGTGGCGAGATCCGAGGGAAAGCACCCGTCGGCGGCGTGCAGGACGTGGACCACGGCCCACTCGCCGCCCTTGGCCGAGTGGACGGTGGAGAGGACGAGCCAGTCGTCGTCGAGGGCGGGCGGTCCGGCCAGGTCGCCCGTGCTGGTCGGCGGGTCGAGGGTGAGGTCGGCGACGAACCGGCCTCGGCTCGACGCGGTGGCGGCCTGCTCGGCCAGCCGTTCGAGGTCGCCGAGGCGGGCGGTGGGCGCGTCGTAGCGGCGACGGACGATCGGCTCCAGCCACTGCCGCAGGCGGTCGACCTGGGCGCCGGCGGGCGGTGGCGAGCCTCCTGCTTCGCCCGCGCAGTCGCCCAGTGCCGACCGGAGCCCGTTGAGCTCAGGGCGCGCCGGTTCGGGCACGGTGGGTGCGGCGGCGAGCAGCCGGGCGAGAGGGGTGGCCGCGGCCGGGTCATGCTCGGCGGCACGTCCGCCCCGCACGCCCAGCCCGTCGACAAGCCGGCTCGCGGTGGCCGGGCCCACGCCCTCGAGCAACTGAAGGACTCGGAACCAGGCCAGCTCGTCCCACGGGTTGTCCAGCATCCGGAGCAGACTCAGCAGGTCCTTGACGTGGGCGGCTTCCAGGAACCGCAGGCCGCCGTACTTCACGTAGGGAATGTGCCGGCGCCCCAGGGCCAGCTCCAGCACCCCGGCGTGGTGGGAGGCGCGGAACAGCACCGCCTGCTCGTGGAGTGGTACGCCCTTCTCCCGGTGGGCCAGGACCGAGTCGCACACCGCCTCAGCCTCGGCCGACTCATCGGCGCAGGTCCGCAACACCGGCCGCCGCCTCCCCGGACGGTCGGACCACAGGACCTTGGCCGCCCCACCGGGCGCCTCCGCCATGACCTGATTGGCGACGGCCAGTATCGGCGGCGTCGATCGGTAGTTGTGCTCGAGGCGCAGAACGACGGCCTCGGGGTACCGGGTGGGGAACTCGAGGATGGCCTCGGTCGTAGCGGCACGGAAGCCGTAGATGGCCTGCGCGTCGTCGCCGACCGCCGTCACTCCTCGCCCCCCCGGCCGGAGCAGCTCCACGATGGCCGCTTGGAGGCCGTTGACGTCCTGGTACTCGTCGACGAGCACGTGGTCGAACAGCCCGGCCAGTAGACCGCGCCCGATCTCCGACCCACCGACGGCTCGAAGCAGCAGCAGGAGGTCGTCGAAGTCGCACAGCTGTTGGGCCCGCTTGCGGGCCGTGTAGGACGCGAACACGTCCCGCATGCCGTCTAGGTCGTCGCTGCACCATGGGTAGCACTTGGCCACCACGTCGGACAGCCGGACCTGGGCGTTGGTGACGTGGCTCAGGATCGAAGCCAGCGTCTCCTTCCGGGGGAAGCGCCGGCCCTTGGCGCTGGCGAAGCCGAGCTCGTTGCGGACTATGCCGATCAGCTCCGTGCTGTCGCCGGCGTCGAGGACGCTGAAGCCGGGGTCGAGACCGATGAGGCCGCCGTGACGGTGAAGCAGCCGCTGAGCCACGGAGTGGAACGTTCCTCCGAGAACTCGGGCGGCTCGCCCGGAGTCGCTCATGCGCCCGGCCCGCAGCAGCATCTCCGTCGCCGCCCGCCGCGAGAACGTAAGTAGGCAGACCCGCTCCGGATCGGTCCCGTCAGCGAGAATCCGACCGACGCGCGCCGCGAGGGTGGCCGTCTTGCCCGTTCCCGCTCCCGCCAGGATGAGCAGGGGCCGGTCGTCGTGCTCGACGGCGTCGCGCTGCTCGGCGTTCAAGCTCCCCGCATCGAACATATGTTTGGAGCGTACCACTGCGAGTCCTACGTGACGGGTACGTTTCCGGACGTGCTGCACGGAAGACTCGCCATCGCCGCTGGGGCGCTGGCGTTGGCCCTCGTCGGCTGCGGCGGAGGCAGCG
>DASUXN010000209.1:0-4927 GCA_036377875.1 Acidimicrobiales bacterium | reverse complement strand
GGCGATGACCGGACCCGTGCCCGCCGCCAGCTCGAGGTCGATCCCGATCCCGACCAGCGGCACGACGATGTCGGAGAAGAGGATGGCCGCGTCCACGCCCAGACGACGTACCGGCTGGAGCGTGACCTCGGCCGCCAGCTCCGGCGTGCGCACGATGTCGAGCATCCCGTGCTTGGCCCGGATGGCGCGGTACTCCGGCAGCGACCGTCCCGCCTGCCGCATGAACCACACCGGCGTGTGCTCAACCGCTTGGCCGCGGCACGCGGCGAGGAACGGCGAGGTCACGACAAGCGACGTTACCCGCCCCTTTTCTCGTACGGAAATGCATGATATGCAGTAACCGTGCGCACGGCGCGGTGGCGGATGCTGGCGATGATGGTGGTCCTTACGGTCGCCGCCGCGTGCTCCGACGGCGAGGCGCAGGTCGGCGTCCCGTCCGCCACAGTCGGCACCGAGGCGCCGACCACCACGACGACCAACCCCTACGCCGTCCCTGCCGTCATCGACGCCGCCTACGTGAACCGTGTGCTGGGGGGGCTGGATCAGATAGCGGGAAACATCACTCGCGAGGTCTTTCGGTCAAGGAGCATCTCGGACCAGGTCGTTCAGCAGCTGAGAGCGATCTATTCAACTGATCCCAACGTTCAGCTCGAGATCGACCTGTTTCAGGAGCTTGCGCGAAGTGGATTTGCCTCGTTGCGAGATCCGCCTGGAAACCAGGTGACGAAGGTCGAAGAACTCATTACCGCCGAGTCCCGATGCATTTTTGCACGTGTTAGCCGAGACCTCTCAGCGGTCTCGAAGGAGACGACCGGTCCATCGCCCCGACGATATTGGGTGGCTTTGGTGCCATTGGATCCAGCACGCGATGTGAACGGCCTCAATGGCACGTCCTGGGCATACCGCTATGACGGCTTCCCGCCGCCTGGCTTCCCGGATCCCCCGAACCAGTGCGACCGGTGAAGGCAACGCGGTCGCTTGGCGCAGCTCTATGCCTCCTTGCTGGCTTCGCTTCTGGGCCGACCACGGCGCTCGCCACTGGTTTGGCGCCGCCCGCCGAAGAGCCGCTCATCGCCTGCCGCGAGCAAGGATCAAATGTCGTCTGCGTTATCGACGGCCAGACCTACATCAACGGGCAGTTGGTGGATGCAGCTAGTGGTGCAGAGCCCGGCGCCAGGTATGTCCCCTATGAGCGAATTGTGGTCCAGGCTGACGGAAGCAGATGCACGACGACGGGGTGGCGGGAGGTCACGGATCCAACCGTCCCCGATGGCATCTACCAAATTCCGGACGCGGACTTCACCAATGTCCTGGCCGGCCTCCCGCCGCCCTGTCCCGAGCCGGCGGGTCAGGCCGTGTCGCCTCGAGCCATCGCAGTCCGGCATTGGGAGGAGATCCCGCTGCCCAAGCCGAACCCGCGGATCGCTCCCGGGTGGGGCATCACGGGCAAGCTGGCGTACTTGGAGACGAACGGGACGACGACCTACACCCACACGAGCCCGACGCCCCTCGGCGAACTGCGGATCGTGGCTCGCGGGCGGTACGTCGTCGACTGGGGGGACGGGGAGGAGTCCGGCCCGCACTCGAGCGAAGGCGGCCCATGGCCGGAGGGCGACATCACCCACGACTACCTGTGGGCCGGTACGTACGATGTCGTGGTGACCGAACGGTGGACGGCGACGTGGCAGATCGGGGCGACAGGCGGCGTGCTGCACGAGCTGGAGACGACGGGCCGGATCGAGGACTTCGTGGTCCGGGAAATCCAGGCCGTGGTGGTGGCGCGCTAGCTATGCGACGGCTCCTGCTGGCGATCGTGCTGGCGGTGGGGCTCGTCGCGGCGGGCCCAACTCCGGCCCGCGCCCAGGCGACGAGCCCGTTCGACGACGCGGGCGCATGCACGGCCGTGCCCGACGAGCTTCCCGGCATCTTCGATTTCACCGACGCGTGCGTCCGGCACGATGCCTGTTACGCGCTCGGGGCCGACCGGCTGGCCTGTGACACGGCTTTCCGCCAGGACATGCTCCAGCTGTGCGTGGCGCAGCACCCCGAGGCCCTGGACGTGGGCCGGCTCGTCTGCTTCACCTTCGCCGAGCTGTACTTCCTCGGCGTTCGGCTGTTCGGTGGGTTGGCCTTCGGCTGACGGCGCTACGGTTGACCACACACGGGAGCCCGGACGGACCGGGCTGAGAGGGCGCTGAGCATGCGGGCGCCGACCGTTCGAACCTGTCCGGGTAATGCCGGCGAAGGGAGAGGTATGCGCCAGAAGGTCTACGTCGACGGAGTCCCGTTCACCGAAGTGTCCCTCACCGACGGCTCGAACGTCCGCCTGTACGACACGAGCGGCCCCGCCGGTCCCGACCACGAGCCCGCCACCGGCCTCGCCCCGCTGCGCCGCCCGTGGATCCTCGGGCGTGAGGACGTGGAGGAGTACGACGGGCGACGCCCCACGGTTCGAGACGATGGCCGGGCCGCCGTCCGCCGCGGCCAGGAGCCGGCCACCGCCGCCCCGACCCGACCGCTGCGGGCCAAGCCCGGTCGCACCGTCACCCAGCTCCACTACGCCCGACGGGGGGAGATCACGCCGGAGATGGCCTACGTCGCCACCCGCGAAGGCCTGGCCCCCGAGTTCGTGCGGGACGAGATCGCCCGGGGCCGGGCCATCCTGCCCTCCAACGTCAACCATCCCGAGTCCGAGCCCATGGCCATCGGCCGCAACTTCCTGGTCAAGATCAACGCCAACATCGGGAACTCGGCGGTCACGTCCTCCATCGCCGAGGAGGTCGACAAGCTGACGTGGGCCACGAAGTGGGGCGCCGACACGGTGATGGACCTGTCGACGGGCGCGGACATCCACACCACCCGCGAGTGGATCGTGCGCAACTCGCCCGTGCCAATCGGCACCGTCCCGATCTACCAGGCCCTCGAGAAGGTCGACGGCCAGCCCGCCGAGCTGACGTGGGAGATCTACCGCGACACGATTCTCGAGCAGGCCGAGCAGGGAGTGGACTACTTCACCGTGCACGCCGGCGTGCGCCTGGCCTACGTGCCCATGACCGCCACCCGGATGACCGGCATCGTCAGCCGGGGGGGCTCGATCCTGGCCGCGTGGTGCCTGGCCCACCATCAGGAGAACTTCCTCTACACCCACTTCGAGGAGCTGTGCGAGATCCTGGCCGCCTACGACGTGGCCTTCTCCCTGGGTGACGGGCTCCGGCCCGGCTCGGTCTACGACGCCAACGACGAGGCCCAGCTGGCCGAGCTGGCCACCCTCGGGGAGCTGACCGAGGTGGCGTGGCGCCACGACGTCCAGGTGATGATCGAGGGCCCCGGCCACGTGCCGATGCACAAGATCAAGGAGAACATGGAGCTCCAGCTCGAGCTCTGCCACGAGGCGCCCTTCTACACCTTGGGCCCTCTGACGACCGACGTGGCCCCCGGCTACGACCACATCACGTCGGCCATCGGCGCGGCCATGATCGGCTGGTACGGCACGGCCATGCTCTGTTACGTCACGCCCAAGGAGCACCTCGGGCTCCCCGATCGGGACGACGTGAAGCAGGGCGTGATCGCCTACAAGATCGCCGCCCACGCCGCCGACCTGGCCAAGGGCCACCCTCAGGCCCAGGTCTGGGACGACGCCCTGTCCAAGGCCCGATTCGAGTTCCGCTGGGAGGACCAGTTCGACCTCGCCCTCGACCCCGACACGGCCCGCTCCTTCCACGACGAAACGCTGCCCGCCGCCCCGGCCAAGACCGCCCATTTCTGTTCGATGTGCGGTCCCAAGTTCTGCTCCATGCGCATCAGCCAGGACGTGCGCGACTACGTCGCGGCAGGCCTCGAGGCCAAGGCGGCCGAGTTCGTGGCCGGCGGGGGCGAGGTCTACGTGGACATCAGCGCTTCGAACGGGGCCCCGCGCCCGGCAACTTCGAGTTAGAAGCCCCGGCCGAACGGATCCCGCTCGGGCGCAGGGGCGGCCTTGGCCAGGCCGGCCTCCGGCGTAGCTCCGGCCGTCACCGCGTCGCACCAGCGGTGCAGGAGGGTGCGCTGGCCCCGGCTCAGGTCCCGGGTGACGGGCATGTAGCGGAAGTCGTCGAACCGGGCCCGGCTGGTGAGCTCGCGGATCAGCGGTGCGTAGGCCTTGCACTGCTCCTCGTCGCCCAGCCGCAGCCAGTTGTCCATGGCCGGGGCGAGGGCGTCCCAGTCGCGTAGGACGTTCTCGTAGACGTTCTGCCACGTCGGCTCCAGCGCGGCGATGTCGGCGTCGGCGGGCGTGACCCGCAGCGTGAAGTACTCGTTCTGGTCCGGGACGAGGCGGGTCGGCGGCGGCGGGGCCTGGCCCCGCCACGGTACGACGACCCAGGTCCAGCTTCCCGCGGTGTTGCCGGTGATGGGGACGGTGACCTCGCCGGCCGCATCGGTCTCCACGCTGGGCGCCAGGGCCGGCCCACCCAGCTCGACCAGCATCACGGACAGGGGCGACGACGGACGTTCTCCCCGCTCGAACACGCGCAGGCGCACCGCCGCCCCCTCACCCTCCTCCAGGTACACGTTGGCCTGGTCGGCGCACACCGTCAGGGGCTGCTCCCGCAGCAGGACCGTGCCGTCCGCGGCCCGGATCTCGAGGTTGCCGTTGCGGGCGGCCGTCACCCCCGCTCCGTCGAGGGGGAGGTCGACGATGCCACTGGTGGCGTCGTAGGCGGCGGTGTCGTAGGCGGGGAACGGGATGGTGCCGACCGCGAGGTCGCCGCCGGTGGTGCGGGAGACGACCGACAGCGTGCCGAGGTCGGTCTTCTTCAGGTCGAAGCCCGTCTCGGGGACGCTGTTGGCCAGGTCGATCGACAACCTCCCCTCGCCCACCCTGGCGAAGGCCGTGCTGACCGGGCTTCTCGGCGCCCGGGCCAGGACCCGGTCGGCGGGCACCGCCGGC
>DASUXN010000208.1:0-4263 GCA_036377875.1 Acidimicrobiales bacterium | reverse complement strand
CGGTAGCGGGCGAAGGCGTCCTCGTCGTACCGGCCGGCAGCGGGCTCGCAACGGGCCCACTCCACCGACAGTCGGAAAGCGGAGCAGCCCGCGGCCACGGCCCGGTCGAGGACGTCCTCGTAGCGGTTCCAGAAGTCGAGGGCGCGGCCCGCGGGGGTGACCCGGCCCTCCCGCTCCCATTCCAGCCAGTTGTTGGACGGGAGGCCCGGGCGGTTGTAGCCGCCCTCGACCTGGAACCCGGACGTGGCGACGCCGAAGCGGAAGCCGGGGGGGAGGACCACGGGCCGAGGGTAGGCGGCGCGCCAGCTAGGGTCCGCGTCCATGGAGCGGCGCACGCTCGTCTTCTTCCACGCCCACCCCGACGACGAGGCCATCGCCACCGGCGGCACGATGATCAAGGCCGCCGATGCCGGCCACCGCGTGGTCCTGGTGGTGGCCACCAAAGGGGAGCACGGCGAGGTCGAGGAGGGCTTCCTCGACCCCGGCGAGGCGCTGGCCGACCGCCGGGTGAAGGAGACGCACGCCGCCGCCGACGTGCTCGGCGTCCAGCGGGTGGAGTTCCTGGGCTACGTCGACTCCGGAATGATCGGCACGCCCGAGAACGACAACCCGGATTCGTTCTGGCAGGCCGAGGTGGACGAGGCGGCTGGACGGCTGGCCGCCATCCTGACCGAGGAAGAGGCCGACGTCCTGACGATCTACGACGAGAACGGTGTGTACGGCCACCCCGACCACATGCAGATCCACCGGGTGGGTAGTCGGGCGGCGGAGCTGGCGGGGACGCCGAGGGTGTTCATGAGCACGGTCGACCAGGACCGGATCATGCGCTTGATGAAGGAGGCCCAGGAGTCGGGCGAGATGGAGTTGCCCGGCGACCTCGACCTCGAAGATTTCACCCTCGGCGTCCCCGGCCACCGCATCACCACGACCGTCGACGTCACCGATGTCACCGATCGGAAGCGCCAGGCCATGGCCGCCCACGCCAGCCAGATCAGCGAGACGTCGTTCTTCCTGGCCATGAAGCCCGAGCAGTTCCGGGTCGCCTTCGGTTACGAGGACTACATCCTGTGCGTGCCCGATCCGGCCGGTCTTGACGGCCCCCTCCCGGCGGACAACCTGCTCGAAGGGCTTTGATCGCGGTAACACCCGTGCTCGACGTCCACGACGTATGGGCCTGGGTCGTGATCGTCGGCAACGGCCTGGCCGGGCTGTGGGCGCTGGTGGCGAGTAAGTGGCCCGCATTCCGCCACGCCGCGCTGTGGTGGGTCACCGTCGCCGTCGAGCTGGCGGTATTCGTGCAGGTCATCCTGGGGGTCTGGCTGGTCGCCGCAGAGGACATTCCTGCTCCCGACTTCCACATGTTCTACGGGTTCCTGACCATCATCGCCGTGGGCATCCTGTACTCGTACCGCCACCAGATGCGCCACCGCCTGTACCAGCTGTACGGCTTGGGCGGCCTGTTCATCATGGGCCTCGGCCTGCGCGCCCTGGTCATACGCACGTGACCCGCATCCGCCTCGTCGTGCTGTTCGGGGGACGCTCGGCCGAGCACGAGGTCTCGTGCGTCACCGCCGTCTCCGTCCTCAAGGCCCTCGACCCCCTTCGCTACGACGTGGTGCCCGTGGGGATCACCCACGACGGCCGGTGGGTCCTCGCCGACGAGGCGCAGCGGCTGCTCCAGGCGGGCGGTGCCGAAGCGCTCCCGCCCGCGCTCGAGGCGGCCGGCACGGCGCTGGAGCCGTTCGCCGCGATCGCGGCCGAAGCGGGCCCCGGTCTGCCTGGCCCTGACGCAGTGACGGTCGTCCTGCCGCTCCTGCACGGACCGTTCGGCGAGGACGGCACGGTCCAGGGCCTGTGCGAGCTGGCGGGCGTGCCCTACGTGGGCTCGGGCGTACTGGGCTCGGCTGCGGCCATGGACAAGCTCGTGGCCAAGCAGCTGATGGAGCGGGCCGGCCTCACCGTGCCTAGGTACCTGGGCGTGCGCGACACCGAGCCCACCTCGGGCCTGTCCGCCCGGGTCGAAGCGACGCTGGGCTGGCCCGTGTTCGTGAAGCCCGCCAACCTCGGCTCGTCGGTGGGGGTCAACAAGGCCCGCAACCCGCGGGAGCTGGAGGCGGCGGTGGCGGAGGCGGCCGGCTACGACGAGTGGGTGATCGTCGAGGAGGCGATAACGGGCCGGGAGATCGAGTGCGGCGTGCTCGGAGACGTCGATCCCGAGGCATCGCTGCCGGGTGAGGTCGTCCCCAGCCGGGAGTTCTACGACTACGAGGACAAGTACGTGAACGGGGCGGCCGAGCTGCGGGTGCCGGCGCCGCTGCCCCCCGACGTGACCGAGGAGGTCCGGCGCCTCTCGATCGCGACGTTCCAGGCGGTGCGGGCGGCTGGGATGGCCCGGGTCGACTTCTTCTACGAGGAGGGTGGCCGAGGCCTGCTCGTCAACGAGGTGAACACCATTCCGGGCTTCACCCCCATCTCGATGTACCCCCGCATGTGGGAGGCGTCGGGCGTGCCCTACCCGGAGCTGCTCGACCGCCTGGTGGAGCTGGCCCTCGACCGCCACGCCCGCCGCGCCGGCCGGGTCGGCCGCGAGCGGGCAATTACAGGTGGACCACCGGACAGGTGAGCGTGCGGGTGATGCCGTCGATGAGCTGCACCCGGCTGACTACCAGGCGCCCGAGGTCGTCCATGGTCTCGGACTCGGCCCGCACGATCACGTCGTAGGGCCCGGTCACGTCCTCAGCCGACACGACGCCGTCAATCCCCGAGACCTCCTCGGCGACCTGTGCGGCCTTGCCGACCTCGGTCTGGATGAGCACGTAGGCGCTGACGGCCATGCAGGGTTCCTCCTCGGGCTCGCGTAACGACACGTCAGCGTAGCCCTCCACCCCGCGGCGTCGCCGGGCTGCGGTCTTCCCTCCGGACGCGGGGTGAGGGACGACCAGGCCCCCTTGACGTGCTCCGAGCATGATGTACCCGTGGAGGCTGGCGACGAGCTGGAGGCGAGAGGGAGGCAGCTTCACGCCGAAGGCGAGTACGGCGCCGCACTGCAGTGGTTCGAGCGGGCCTACGAGACTTACCGGCGTGAGGGCAATCTCCTCGCCGCGGCCCGCGCCGCTCGAACCATCGGCTGGTTCCGGGGGTGGGTGCTCGGCGAGTGGGCGGTCTACTCCGGCTGGGTCAGCCGGGCGCAGAACCTGCTGGAGCAGGCGGGCGCCGAGGGCGAGGGATGGGTCCTGCTGGAGCAGGCCCGCGGGGGGAATGACCTCGAGAGCCAGCGGCGGCTGTACCTGGCGGCGATCGGGTGGGCCCGCGCGGCGGGGGACTGCGATCTTGAGACCGAGGCCACGGCCTCACTGGGGATCATGCTGGTCTACTCCGGGTTCGTGCCCGAAGGCATGGCATACCTGGACGAGGCGCTGGCGGCGATCTGCGGTGGTGACGTCGAGGAGCTGGCGGTGGTGGAGGGCTGCCTTTGCGGGCTGCTGAACGCCTGTGAACGGACCCATGACGTCCTTCGGGCCCAGCAGTGGCTTGGCGCCGCCGCAGGTGTCATCGAGCGACGGCGGCTGACCGCCGTCGGTGGCTACTGCCGCGCTCACTACGGCTCGATCCTGGTCGCCGGAGGTCGCTGGGCCGAAGCCGAGGAGGAACTGCTCGCGTCGTTGACCATCCTGCCCGGAGGCTCGGCGTTTCGGGCGAGTGCCCTCTGCCGACTCGCTGATCTTCGGGTGCAGCAAGGTCGCCTCGAGGAAGCAGCCGAGCTGCTCGCCGGGCTGGATTCCCACGAAGACGCCGTCCGCCCACTGGCGGCCATCCATATGGCGAGGGGTGACGGGGACCGCGCTCTGGAGCTGTTGGAGCGGGCACTGTCCGCCGGTGGCCATCCCGACTACGTCGAGGCCCCCCTCCTGGCGCTGGCCGTAACAGCCCACCTCGCGGTCGGATCGCCGGAGGACGCCCGTGCGCTGAGCGAGCGGGTGACCGACCTCGCCGACCGGCAACCGTCGCAGTACGTGAAAGCGCTTGCGGCCGTGGCCAAGGCGCAGGTCTGTGCAGCCTCCGAGGGCGGCGATGCCCGGGCGTGCCTCCACCAGGCGATGTCACTGTTCGCTCGGGCCAACATGCCGGTGGAGGTGGAACGGTGCCGTCTCGATTTGGCCAGGGTGCTTGCCGTGGAACGGCCGTCGGTCGCCATCGCGGAAGCCATGGCCGCGCACCGGACACTCGAGCAGCTGGGCGCGAGCCGTGACGCCGACGCGGCAG
>DASUXN010000207.1:0-2031 GCA_036377875.1 Acidimicrobiales bacterium | reverse complement strand
CCTGGGCCTGGCCCTGCTGTTCCTGGTCATCGGGGGCGTGCTGGCCGTGCTGATGCGAGCCCAGCTGCTGGGTCCCGACTCCGACCTCCTTTCCGACCGCCAGTACCGGTCGCTGTTCACCTTCCACGGCAGCTACCTGGTCTTCCTGTTCCTCCTCCCCGCCTGGGTGGGCATCGCTACCGCCGTCGTGCCCCTCCAGATCGGCGCCGCCCGCCTCGCCTTCCCCCGCCTCCAGACACTCGCCTTCTGGCTCACGGCCGTGGGCGGGCTGATGATGTCGCTGGCGCCCTTCACGTCCGGCTCCCGCCGCATCACCAGCGGTTGGGCCCTGAACTCGCCCGTCCCCGAGGGTGCCGGGTTCACGGGCGACGCCGTCGAGTTTCTCGTCCTCGGCATCGCCGTCGTCCTCGTCGCGGTCGTCCTGGCCGTGGTGAACCTGCTGGTCACCATCATCAAGCTTCGGGCCCCTGGCCTGACGTCTCGCCGCCTGCCCTTCTTCACCTGGTCGGTGATCGTCGGCGGGTCGGTGCTGCTGTTGGCCGTGCCCGTGCTGATCGGCGGGCTGCTCATGCTCTACGTCGACCACCACTTCGGCGCCGACCTGTTCTCGGGCTTCACGTCGGCCCGGGGTGGAAACCCTCTCCTGTGGACCCGCCTGTTCTGGTTCGCCGCCTACCCGATGCTGTGGGCGATGGTCATCCTCACCCTGGGGGTCGCCTCCGAGATCGTCGCCGTCTTCGCCGGCCGGCCCCTCGCCAACCGGGCCCGGGCCATGGTGGCCCTCGCCGCCGTGGGCGTGCTCGCCTTCGCCGGTTGGGGCAGCGAGGTCCGCAGCCTGCGGGCCGGGCGCTTCCTCTTTATCCTGGGCGCCCTCGCTGTCCTCGCCCCCGTGGCCGGCGTGGCCCTGGCCTGGCTCGGCACCCTCCGTACCGCCGGCAAGGAGGAGGGTGTCGAGACCGTCCGGGCCCGGCTCATGTCCACGCCCATGCTGCTCGTCCTCGGACTTCTGTCGGTGGTCGCGGCCGGGATGGGCGCCTCGGTGATCTCCGCCCTCGACGCCACCGGAAGCTCGCACAGCAACTACTGGCAGGTCGGCCAGCAGCACCTGATGTACTTCGCTCCGGCCACGCTGGGCATCGTGGCCGCCGCCCACTACTGGGCGCCCAAGCTGTGGGGGCGCAAGCTGTCCGACGGGCTGGGCAAGCTGGAGCTGCTCCTGATCGTGGGCGGGACCCATCTGGCCTTCCTCCCCGCCCTCGGCCTCGGCCTGCAGGACATGCCCCGCCACACCAGCGCCTTCGAGGCGGACGAGAGCTGGGAGCTGGGCAACATGGTCATGGGGCTGGGATCGGCGGTGCTCACGCTGGGCGTGCTCGTATTCGTCCTGAACCTGCTGGTCAGCGTGGCCGCCAAGCGCGGCAAGCCCACGTCCGACGACCCCTGGGACGGCCACACGCTGGAGTGGACGACCACCTCTCCGCCGCCCCGGTACAACTTCGACGCCCTGCCCGAGGTGCGCTCCGCCACTCCTGCCCTCGACCTCCGCACCACCCCGACCGGAGGGGCCGCCTGATGGCCATGGTCAAGCACGACCCCGGCGCAGCGGCTGCGCCCGCGGTCCGCACGGGCTACACGGCCGTCCTCCCCACGGGGTCGGCCCTCGGCCCGCCGCCCCCCCCGACCGAGGTACCGAAGGGCACCAACCTCCTCGGCGTCCTGCTGGTGTGCGTGGCCGACGGCATGCTGCTGCTGGCCTTCCTCGCCGCATGGTGGACGATCAAGGCAGGTTCGCCGGCGTGGCCGCCGGGGGACGTCAGCGTCGGCACCTACATCCCCTCGGTCGTCACCATCACCGCCGTCATGAGCTCGTTCGGCATGCACTGGGTCGTCAGCAGCATCCGGCGCAACGACCAGCGCAGTGCCGGTGCCGCGCTTGTGTTCACCGCCCTGTTCGGCATCGCCGTGGCCAACGCCCAGTGGTACACGATGGCCCGCGAGAACCTGACCATGGAGAGCTCGGCCTACGCCACC
>DASUXN010000206.1:0-2725 GCA_036377875.1 Acidimicrobiales bacterium | reverse complement strand
GTCGTCGGCAAGCACTGCGAGTCGGGCGACGTGCTCGTGCGCGACGCGCACCTTCCCGCCGATCTCGCCGTCGGCGACGTGCTGGCGACACCGGTCACCGGCGCCTACGGGCACTCGATGGCGTCCAACTACAACAAGGTGCCCAGGCCGCCGGTGGTCTTCGTCAGGGACGGGCGGGCGAGGGTGGTCGTGCGGCGGGAGACCCTCGACGACCTCCTCCGACTGGACCAGTAGCGTGGCTCCGATGCTCGAACAACAGGTGCGGATCGGCCTTCTGGGCTGCGGCAACGTGGGCAGCGCCCTGGTGCGGCTGATCCAGGACCACGGCGCGGCGGTGTCCGCCCGCACCGGCCTGCGCCTGGAGCTGGCCCGGGTGGCGGTGCACAGCATCAGCAAGCCGCGGGCCTGCGAGCTGCCCGAGGGCGTGCTCACCACCGACGCCGAGTCGATCGTCACCGACCCGTCGATCGACGTGGTGGTGGAGGTCATGGGCGGGATCGAGCCCGCCCGCCGGCTGATCCTGGCCGCCCTCGAGTCCAAGAAGCCGGTGGTCACGGCCAACAAGGAGCTCCTGGCCAACGAGGGCCCGGAGCTGTTCGAGGCGGCGGCCTCTTCGGGTGTCGACCTGCTGTTCGAGGCGGCGGTGGCGGGCGGCATCCCCCTGATCCGGCCGCTGCGGGAGTCGCTGGCGGGCGACCGGCTGCAGCGGATCATGGGCATCGTCAACGGGACGACCAACTACATCCTCACCAAGATGGCCGAGGAGGGTCAGACGTTCTCCGAGGCTCTGGCCGAGGCCCAGTCCCTGGGCTACGCCGAGCGTGACCCGACGGCCGACGTGGAGGGTTACGACGCCGCCGCCAAGGCGGCCATCCTCGCCACCGTGGCCTTCGGGGCCCAGGTCGCGGCGGGCGACGTCTACCGGGAGGGGATCTCCGGCATAACCCCCGACGACATCTCCATGGCCCACCGGCTCGGCTACGCGGTGAAGCTGCTGGCCATCGTCGAGGCGGTCGACGGCGAGCTGGCGGTGCGGGTGCACCCCGCCATGGTCCCGCTGGCCCACCCTCTGGCCTCGGTGCGGGAGTCGTTCAACGCCCTGTTCGTCGAGGGCGAGGCCGTGGGCGACCTCATGTTCTACGGGCGGGGAGCGGGCGGCCCCCCCACCGCTTCGGCCGTGCTGGGCGACGTGATCGATGCCGCCGCCAATCTCCGCCAGGGCCGCGTGGCCGGGCTTCCCGCGGGGGGAAGGGCCCGCATCCGCCCCGTCGACGAGTTGCGCTCCGCCTACTACGTGACGATCGACGTGCTCGACCGTCCGGGCGTGCTCGAACAGGTGGCGGGGGTGACGGCCCGCCACGGGGTGTCGATCTGGAAGATGGAGCAGCTGGGCCTGGGCGACGAGGCCCGGCTCGTGCTCGTCACCCACACCGCCGCCGAGCGGGCCATGCAGGCCACCCTCGCCGACCTGCGCCAGCTCGACGTGGTGGATCGGGTAGGTACCCTGCTGCGGGTCATCGGGGAGGACTGATGCCCGTGCACCGAGCGCAGCGAGGCTTGCCCGGGCAGCGCGAGAAGCGGCGCCGCCGCTGGCGGCCCGACGCCTTTCACGCCGACCGAAGGGAGGCGTAGGGTGCCGACGACCGGCTGGCGGGGCGTCATCCAGGAGTACCGCAAGTTCCTGCCGGTGAGCGGGGCCACGCCGGTCATCACGCTGCAGGAGGGCGACACGCCCCTGCTGCCCGCCCCCAAGCTGTCCGAGCGGGTGGGCGCCACCGTCTACCTGAAGTTCGAGGGGGCCAACCCCACCGGGTCGTTCAAGGACCGGGGCATGACCGTCGCCATCTCCAAGGCTTTGGAGGACGGGGCCAAGGCGGTGGTGTGCGCCTCGACGGGCAACACGTCGGCGTCGGCGGCCGCCTACGCCACACGGGCCGGCCTGACCTGCGCCGTTCTCATTCCCGAGGGCTACATCGCCCTGGGCAAGCTGGCGCAGGCGCTCATCCACGGGGCCCGCGTCCTCCAGATCCGGGGGAACTTCGACGACGCCTTCTCGCTCGTGCGCCAGCTGGCGGAGAAGGAGCCGGTGACGGTCGTCAACTCGGTCAACCCCTACCGGATCGAGGGTCAGAAGTCGGCCGCCTTCGAGATCGTCGACGTGCTGGGCGAGGGCCCCGACATGCACTGCGTGCCCGTGGGCAACGCCGGCAACATCACCGCCTACTGGAAGGGCTTCTGCCAGTACCGCGAAGCCGGTCTGGCCCGCCGGCTGCCCAAGATGCACGGCTTCCAGGCGGCGGGGGCGGCGCCGATCGTGGTCGGCCACGCCATCGCCAAGCCCGAGACCGTCGCCACCGCCATCCGCATCGGCGACCCCGCCTCGTGGCACGGGGCGGTTCATGCCGCGGACGAGTCGGGCGGCGGCATCCACGCCGTCACCGACCAGGAGATCCTCGCCGCCTACCGGTTTCTGGCCGGCACCGAGGCGGTCTTCTGCGAACCGGCCTCGGCCGCATCGGTCGCCGGCCTGCTCAAGGTGGGCGCCCCCTTCCCGGGCGCCACCGTCGTCTGCACCCTCACCGGCCACGGCCTCAAGGACCCCGACCGGGCCATCGCCGAGATCGCCGTCCCCTCGCCGGTCGACGCCGACCTGGCGTCCGTCCGGGCGGAATTGGGCCTGTGACCTACAAATACGTCGTGTGCGTCCCCGACGGCGCCGCCGACG
>DASUXN010000205.1:0-4452 GCA_036377875.1 Acidimicrobiales bacterium | reverse complement strand
CTGGTTGCCGTTTCGCTGGACGGTCGAGCCCGCCGATCTTCCCGACGTGGGCGAGGAGGTCGACTCGACCCATCCGAAGGTGCCTGAATGGCTCCGGGCGTTCTCCGGGCCGGTACTGGCCGTGTTCGACCCCGACACGGGTGACTACCTGGCCGGCGTGGCCCACAAGCCCCACAGCCGGTGGGGCAAGGAGCTCGCGGTAGGCACCGAGGAGGCGGCTCGGGGCCGAGGACTGGCCCGCCGGCTCGTCGCCCAAGCGGCCCGCGCCGTGCTGGCGGCGGGCGCCGTCCCGCTCTACGTCCACCACCCCGACAACGTCGCCTCCGCGCGCGTGGCCGACGCCGCCGGCCTTCCCGACACCGGCTGGCGGATCCTCTACGCCTGGGCCTGACGGCCGAACTGGGCGGCATGGCGCCCGCCGTAAGGTGGGGGCATGGCGCCGGTGGTGATCCTCGTCCGCCACGGCGAGACGGAGTGGACGCTCTCCGGCCAGCACACGGGCCGCACCGACATCCCATTGACCGAGAACGGACGGGCCCAGGCGCGGGAGCTGAGCGCCGAGCTGGCTGACCGCAAGTTCGCCCTGGTCCTGTCCAGCCCCCTGTCCCGCGCCCTGGACACGTGCCGCCTGGCCGGCTTCGGGGATCAGGTGCAGACCACCGACGACCTCGTGGAGTGGGACTACGGCGAGTACGAGGGGATGACGACGCCCGAGATCCGGTCCGGTCGCAAGCGATGGTCGCTGTGGATGGACGGGGCGCCGGGCGGGGAGACGCCGGCCGACGTGGGGCTCCGCGTCGACCGGGTGGTCACGGAGCTGCGCGAGGTCATGGCCGACACGGAGGCCGACGTCGCCGTGTTCGGGCACGGGCACGTGCTGCGGGTGCTCACCGCCCGCTGGCTGGGGCTCACTCCCGCCGACGGACGGCTGTTCGCCCTCGACCCGGCCACCTTCTCCCTCCTCGGCTACGAGCGCGAGAACTCCGTGATCCGGCGCTGGAACGATCCCGTCGGCGCCCCGTGAGCCGGCGATGAGGGTGGTCGTCGCCGCCGACCACGCCGGTCTGCCGCTCCGGCCGACGGTGGCCGAGGCGGTCGAGGGGGCGGGGCACGAGGCCGTGCTCATCGGGCCCGACTCGGGGGAACCGGTCGACTATCCCGACGTGGCCGTGGTGGTGGCCGAGGCGTTGAACGCGGGCCGCGCCGACCGGGGCGTCATCGTGTGCGGAAGCGGCGCAGGCGTGACGGTGGCGGCCAACAAGCTGCGGGGCATCCGGGCCGCCCTGGCCCACGACACCTACACCGCCCACCAGATGGTCGAGCACGACGACGTGAACGTCCTCACCCTGGGCGGCCGAGTGATCGGCCCCGCCCTGGCCGGCGAGATCGTCACCGCCTTCTGCGGGGCCACGTTCACCGGCGAGGAGCGCCACGCCCGCCGGCTGGCCAAGGTGAACAAGCTCGACGAGGAGCGCCCGTGAGGAAGGAGAGCGTATGCAGCTGGGCATGATCGGACTCGGCCGGATGGGGGCCAACCTCGTGCGCCGGCTGATGCGCCACGGCCACGACTGCGTCGCCTACGACCTCAACGCCGCCGCGGTTGCGCAGCTGGAGTCGGAGGGAGCGGTCGGGGCCCGGTCGCTCGAGGACTTCGTCGGGAAGCTGGCCCCGCCCCGTGCCATCTGGATCATGGTGCCGGCCGGGTACGTGGGCGACACCCTCGCCGGCCTGTCCCCCCTCCTCGAGGTGGGCGACACCGTCATCGACGGGGGCAACTCCTACTACCGGGACGACATCCACCGGGCCGAGGCCCTGGCCGAGGCGGGCGTCCACTTCGTCGACGTGGGTACGAGCGGCGGCGTGTTCGGGCTGGAGCGGGGGTTCTGCCTGATGATCGGCGGGGAGACCGAGGTCGTCACCCACCTCGACCCGATCTTCCGGGCCCTGGCCCCGGGCGTGGACGCCGCTCCGCGCACCGCCGGTGCCACCGGCGAGCCGACCATGCCGGAGTACGGCTACCTCCACTGCGGGCCGTCGGGGGCGGGGCACTTCGTGAAGATGGTCCACAACGGGATCGAGTACGGGATCATGGCCGCCTACGCCGAGGGCCTGGCCATCCTCGACAAGGCCGACATCGGCGACCGCCCCCAGGCCCACGACGCCGAGACGGCGCCGCTTTCCAACCCCGAGTACTACCGCTACGACATCGACACGGCGGCGGTGGCCGAAGTCTGGCGGCGGGGGAGCGTCGTCGCCTCGTGGCTGCTCGACCTCACCGCCGCGGCACTGGCCAAGGACCCCGAGCTGTCCGCCTTCGGCGGGCGGGTGTCCGACTCGGGCGAGGGCCGCTGGACGGCGATCGCCGCCATCGACGAGGGCGTGCCCGCCTACGTGCTGAGCGCCGCCCTCCAGGAACGGTTCAGCTCCCGCAACGAGGGCCTGTTCGCGGGGAAGGTCCTGTCCGCCATGCGCAAGGAGTTCGGCGGCCACGACGAGCGCAAGATGGAGTGAGGATCACCGACACCCCCGAGTGGAAGTCGCTGGCCGACCATGCCGCCGGGCTGCGCGACGTCCACCTGCGCGACCTGTTCGCCGACGACCCGTCGCGCGGGGAGACGATGGCCGCCACCGCCGGCGATCTCTACCTCGACTACTCGAAGAACCGGGTCACGGCCGAGACACTCGGACTGCTGGTCGACCTGGCCCGGGTCGCCGGCCTCCGCGAGCGGGCCGACGCCATGTTCGAGGGCCACGCCATCAACACCACCGAGGGCCGGGCCGTGCTCCACGTCGCCCTGAGGGCGGCCGAGGGCACCCGCATCGAGGTCGACGGGATCGACGTCGTGCCCGGCGTCCACGCCGTGCTGCGTCGGATGGGCCACTTCGCCGAACGGATCCGGTCGGGCGAGTGGCGGAGCTTCACCGGCCGGCCCATCGCCAACGTCGTCAACATCGGGATCGGCGGCTCCGACCTGGGCCCAGCCATGGCCTACGAGGCCCTCAAGGACTTCAGCGACAGGGGTATCACCGCCCGCTTCGTGTCCAACGTCGACGGGTCGGACTTCTGGGAGGCGACCCGCGCCCTCGACCCGGCCGAGACGCTGTTCGTCGTGTCGTCCAAGTCGTTCACGACCGTCGAGACCCTCACCAACGCCCACACCGCCCGGGACTGGCTGGTGAGCGCGCTGGGCGAGGACGCCGTCCGCCACCACTTCGTGGCCGTGTCGACCAACGCGGCCAAGGTGGCCGAGTTCGGCATCGACACCGACAACATGTTCGAGTTCTGGGACTGGGTGGGCGGCCGCTACTCCTACGACTCGGCCATCGGCCTGTCGCTCATGGTCGCCATCGGCCCCGACAACTTCGCCGACATGCTGGCCGGGTTCCGGACGATCGACGAGCACTTCCGCGCCGCTCCGCTCGAGGCCAACCTGCCCGTGCTGATGGGCCTGCTGGGCGTCTGGTACCGCAACTTCTTCGGCCTCCAGAGCCACGCCGTCCTGCCCTACAACCAGGAGCTGGACCGCTTCCCCGCCTACCTCCAGCAGCTCGACATGGAGAGCAACGGCAAGTCGGTGAGCCTCGACGACGAGCCGGCCGATTGGGACACCGGGCCGATCGTCTGGGGCTCGCCCGGCACCAACGGCCAGCACGCCTACTACCAGCTGCTCCACCAGGGCACGACCGTCGTTCCCTGCGACTTCATCGGGTTCTGCCAGCCCAACCACCAGGTGGCCGACCACCACGACCTGCTCATGGCCAACTTCTTCGCCCAGACGGAAGCGCTTGCCTTCGGCAAGACGCCGGCCGAGGTGGCCGCCGAGGGCGTCCCGTCACACCAGGCGGCGCACCGGGTCTTCGCCGGCAACCGTCCCACCAACACCATCCTCGCCCCCCGGCTGACTCCTCACGTGCTGGGCCAGCTGGTCGCCCTCTACGAACACAAGGTCTTCACCCAGGGGGCGATCTGGCAGGTCAACTCCTTCGACCAGTGGGGGGTGGAGCTGGGCAAGGTGCTGGCCAACCGCATCCACCCCGAACTGACTTCGTCGGCGGCGCCCGATCTGGCCCACGACAGCTCCACCAACGCCCTCATCCGCCGCTACCGCGATTCCGCTCGGCGCTGAGGTCGAGCTCGCGGTAGCCCCGCGAGACTGCGTGCGTGAGGGCGTCGGCCGGCCACGGCCACCGGTCGCCGGCCGCCGCCAGAGCGTCGCCGAGGGGGACCTCGCCCACCCACAGGTCCCGGATCGACTTGGCCACGTTCTCCAGATCACGCTGCTGGGCGGCCACGAAGGCCCTGTCCACGACGGCGCCGTGCCCGGGCACGACCCGATCTTGGTTGCGGACGAGGCCGAGCAGGCGGGCGGCGGTGGCGGGCCAGTCGAGCGGATGGCTGTCGTCGCCGTAGGCGGGCGGGCCCGACTCCTCGACCAGGTCGCCGGCGAAGAC
>DASUXN010000204.1:0-2204 GCA_036377875.1 Acidimicrobiales bacterium | reverse complement strand
GGTCGGCGGCGGTGATCGGCGAGATGATGCTCCCCATCCTCGAGCCCTTGACGCCCGAGGCCAAGCCCCACGCCCGTGACCTCGGCATCGGCTTCCAGCTGGCCAACTTCTGGCGTGACGTGAACGAGGACCTCGATCGCGGCCGCGTCTACATCCCCCAGGAGGACATCCGGAAGTTCGGCGCCGATCCGTGGGAGCGTCGGGTCACGCCCGAGTGGTGTGACCTCATGGCCTTCGAGATCGCCCGGGCCCGCCGCTTCTGCGAGTCGGGCGACCTGGGCATTCCCATGCTCCCGCCCGCCTCCGCCCGCTGCATCCGCGGCGCCCGCTCCCTCTACTGCGGGATCCTCGGCCAGATCGAGAAGGCGGGCTACGACGTGTTCACCAAGCGGGTGCGGGTCCCCACCTGGAAGAAGCTGGCCGTGGCGGCCGGGGTCCTTCGCCCCGGCCGTACCGTTGGCGGCTGCTCGTGATGCGCCTGAGCGCGGAGGCGGACCACGCCCGACCGGCGGCGACCGAGTCGTGGGTCGCCCCACCCCGCCGCCGCCGGCTCTCGCCCTACGCCCGCCACCGCCTGTGGGCGCTGCTCGCCCTGGTCGTTATCGGCGGCCCCGCCTTCCTGATCGGCGGCCTGCACTGGGAGGGCGACGTCGATCTCGACGAGGCGGTGGCTCGGTTCCGGGCCGCCGGCCCCCGGGCGGCCGTGGCCGTACCGGGCCTGCCCGAGCCGGGCGTGTACCGGTACCGGACGACCGGCGGCGAGCTCGTCTCGTTCCTCGACTACCACCGGGATTACTCGTCCACGACCATGCGGATCGTCACTCGCCACGGTTGCGGCGTGCGGGAGGAGCAGTGGTTCCTCGTCCAGCACCTGGAGTACTACGACCGGTGCGGCTCCGAGCTGCCCGCCTACGGCACCGACATCGCCTACTGGTGGACCCACGGCACCCAGGACTTCCGCTGCGACCCGGGCGGGTCGTTCGACATGGCCGGGCGCTCTCCGGGCGACAAGGTCACGTGGTCCTGCCGGGACGAGGACACCCGGGCCGACCAGGTCACCGAGTACCTGGGCGACGAGGACATGGTCGTCGAGGGCCGGACCGTCCGGGCCCGTCATACCCGGTGGGTGACCACCTTCAGCGGCGCCACCGTGGGCACCGCCACCGTCGACGACTGGTTCCATCCCGAGACCGGCCTCGTCCTGCGGGAGAAGCGGGTCATCGGGCTGGGCGTCGGCTCGCCGTTCGTGGGCGACCTGGCCTACCTCGACGATTCCGACTTCACCGTGGTCTCCCTTCAGCCCGTGCGCTGACGCGGGCCGCGGGCCGGTACCCTCGACCTCATGGCGAAGCGCCCGCTCATGCCGGCGTGGCGGAAGCGGATCAACAGCCACGAGCTGTTCGGCCACGACTCCATCGACAGCCTCGGCTACGACTGGAGCCGCGTCGCCGACCCCGACGCCGGCCCCCGCTACCCCCTGCGCGTCTACCTGCCCCAGTCCACCGAGGACATAGCCACCGCGGTGCGCGAGTGCAACCGGTTGGGGGTCCGCCCCGTCGTGCGCAGCAAGGGCCACTCGTCGAACGACCTGGTCGTGGTCGAGGGCGGCACGGTGATCGCCCTGGAGAAGCACAACCGGGTGCTGTCCCTCGACCGCTCGGCCCTCACCGTCACGACCCAGTCGGGAGCGCAGCTGTCGGACGTCGACGAGTACCTGGCCGCCTTCGACCTCGGCCTACCCGTCATCGGCGACCACGCCCACATCACCGTGGGCGGGTTCACCTCGGTCGGCGGCATCACCGCCTCGTCTTTCCGCCACGGCCTGTTCGTCGACAACGTGCTCGAAGTCGAGTACGTCACGTGGGACGGCGAAGTCGCCTCCGCCAGCCGGGCCGAGAGCCCCGACCTGCTCAACCGGATCCTCATGGGCCTCGGCCGCGAAGGCGTCGTGTCCACCGTCACCTCGCGTGTAGTCCCCGCCCGCAAGTTCTCCACGATCTGGCGGAACCGCCAGAGCCACCACCGCTCCCTGGAGGACTTCCTGGTCGACTCGCACCGGCTCATGGCCGACCCGCCCGACGAGGCCCGGTTCATGAAGGGTCTGTTCGTCGACTTCGGAAGGGCCTGCTTCGGCGAGTTCTCCCTGTTCGTGGACACCCGCCCCACGCTGGTCGCCCGGGCCGTCAACACCGTTGCCTACACCG
>DASUXN010000203.1:0-2763 GCA_036377875.1 Acidimicrobiales bacterium | reverse complement strand
CGATCCCGTAGAAGTCGAGGAGCTTGGCGAACTGCCGCTCCGAGTTGTGGGCGAACCGGACCTGCTCGTGGGGAAGGACGGGGCCGGGCCGGGCGCGAGCCGCCCGCGGGCGGGGCGGGTCCCCCGGCGGAAGGTCCTCGGCCAGGACTATCCCCCCCGTGTGGCCCTGGCCCGGGACGGGTGGGCGGCTTCGCTCTCGGCCACACCGTCGGCGTTCCCGGTCTTAGGGCGGAGCTCGGTGATGGCCGCCTTGAGCTCCTCCTGGACCCCGTCGAGGGCGACGATGCTGAACACGCCCTGGCCCCGCCGCATGAGGTCGACGAGCTCGCCGTCGCTGCGCACGAGCACGGAGCCGGGGCCGTTGAGCACGAGCCGAGCCGAGGAGATGTCCTCCCCCAGCGCGCTGCGCAGGTACTCGATGGCCACCCGGGCGGACTGGAGCGACACGCCTGCGTCGAGCAGGCTCTTGATGACCTTGAGCTCGACCAGATCGCGGTACGAGTAGCGGCGCTGCGACCCGCTGCCGCGGGCGTCGGCGATGGAGGGACGGATCAGATCGGTGCGGGCCCAGTAGTCGAGCTGGCGGTAGGTGATGCCGACGATCTTGCAGACCTGCGGCCCTCGGTACCCCTCCTCGACTGCCGACCCGTCCGAGTCCACGGCTCCTCCATCCCGGCGGCGTGACAGCCGCGTAGTTACGCCTGTGTCAGCCTAGGACCCGGGCTCCGTGGGGTCAATCACCCGCGCCGCCCGTACCGTTCGCCTAGGAGGCGAAGTCCTCGGGGTTGACACCCTCGAGGAACTCGCGGAAGCGCTCGACCTCGTCGTCGTGGTCTTCCTCGTCGTCGGCGACGGGGACGGCCGCCTCGTCCAGGACGGACTCGTCGGCGAAGATGGGGGTGCCCAGCCGCACGGCCAGGGCGATGGCGTCGGAGGGGCGGCTCGACACCTTGCAGCCGCTGCCCTGGTTGGTCATCTCGATCTCGGCGTAGAACGTGCGGTCACGCAGCTCGGTGATCACCACCCGTTCGACGGCCACGCCCAAGGACATCAGCAGGTCCCGCAGGAGGTCGTGGGTCATCGGCCGGGGCGTCGTGACGCCCTGGAGAGCGAAGGCGATGGCGGTCGCCTCGACCGGCCCGATGAAGATGGGCAGGACCCGGTGCTGGCCGTCGGCCTCCCGCAGGAGAACGATCGGATTGTTCGTAGGCATCTCCACCCGGACGCCGACGAGATGCATCTCGACCACGGATCGACCCTACCTCCTGTAGAGCTCGTGAACGTACGCATCGGCATCGGCTCGAAGCACCTTCAAATCGCCCGCGACCACCCGGTTCAGGTTCCGGTAACGGCCCGCGTAATCGAGCCCGTAGCCCAACACGAAGTCGTCGCCCACCTCGAATCCGCAGAAGCGGACGGGGGTCGGGACGATTCGCCGCACCGCCTTGTCGAGTAGCACGCACGCCTCCACCGACCGGGGTTGGCGGCGGCGCAGCTCGCCCAGCAGGTAGGTGAGGGTGAGGCCGGTGTCGACGATGTCCTCGACCAGCACGACGTCCTTTCCGGAGATGTCGAGGTCGAGATCCTTGACGATCCGCACCCGGCCGCTGTCGGGGGCGTAGGTGGAGATGGCCATGAAGTCCACCACGGGCGGAACCGTCATCTGCCGGACGAGGTCGGCCAGGAACAGCACGCTTCCTTTGAGCACCGCCACGAGCACAACCTCGCCACCCGGCCCGCCCGGGTAGGCCTGGGACAGCTCCTCCGCCACGCGCCGCACCCCGTCGGCCAGATCGGCCTCGGGGATGAGAGTGCGCAACGGCGGCCGCGGCGCGGCGGCCAGGGGCTCCGCCAGCGCTAGGGCCCCTCGAGGTACTGCCGGAGGGCCTGCCGGAGCATGGCCACCCTCAGGCTCTGGCCCAGCCGGGACAGGTCGGTGAGGGTGTCGACGGCCTGGCGGCGGGCCTGGGGGTTGCGCTGCTTGAGCATGGGCATCACGACCTGCTCGAAGAAGCTGGCCTCCCGCTCGGCCGCCACCTTGTACATGCGCAGGTGACGGGCCTCGACGCCGTAACGCATGAACCCCGCAGCCAGGTTGGCCACCAGCAGCGAGTCCTCGTCGTAGTAGACGGTCGAGCCGACCCGGCGAGGCGACAGCAGACCGAACTTCTCGAGCTCGGCCAGGTCGTGCTCCTCGAGCCCGCTGGCGGTGGCCAGCTCCGACAGGCTCATCGACGATCCGGTGCGGGCGGGGGCCAGCGGCGGCGAGTCGCCGGCCAGGTCGGGGACCGACCGGGCCGGCGCCGCGCCGGTCACGCCCGGATTGGCGCCGGGGTGGGAACGGTTGGCGGCGGGCTCGGCCGAAACGGCACCCGATGCCGACGACCCTCCGCCGGAAGCCGCTCCCAGCGGCTCGTCGTCGACGTCGACCGGCACCCGTCCCGCCCCCGCCTCGCGCAGCCGGCCCTTGATCACCTTGAGGGGGAGGAAGTTCTCCCTCTGCTGGCGGAGGATCCAACGCAGGCGGTCGACGTCGCTGTCGTAGAACTTGCGGTAGCCGGAGGGCGTCCGCTCGGGATCGAGCAGGCCCTGGCTCTCGAGGAACCTGATCTTGGAGATGGTGACGTCGGGGAACTCCTCCCGCAGGAGGGCGAGCACCTCCCCTATCGACAGGTAGGCCCGGTCCTCCACCGTCACTCCTGGATCTCCCCGGCCGCACCCGAGAAGAAGACGAGCTTGAACTTGCCGATCTGCACCTCGTCG
>DASUXN010000202.1:0-6101 GCA_036377875.1 Acidimicrobiales bacterium | reverse complement strand
TGAGGACGATCTTCTCCCGCTCCGGGAGGCGGTTGAGGGCCTGGGCGAGGATCTGCTTGGTCTCCTCCACCTCGAAGGCCCCGACCGGACCGGGGTCCTTGTCGGGGATGGTGTCGCCCACCGTGACCGTCTCGCTGCGGTCGGACCCGACGGACACCGTCTCCTCCAGGGCCACGAGGCCGAAGAAGGAGATCTGCCCGAACAGGCTCTGGAGGTCGGCCTCGCTCATGCCCAGCTCCTCGGCCACCTCGGATTCGGACGGCGTGCGGTGCAGCTCGTTCTCCAGCTTGGCGTAGGCCTTCTCGACGGCACGGGACTTGGCCCGCATCGAGCGGGGGACCCAGTCGATGGATCGCAGCTCGTCGATGATCGACCCGCGGATGCGGGAGATGGCGTAGGTCTCGAACTTGAACCCCCGGCCCGGGTCGAACTTGTCGATGGCGTCGATGAGCCCGAACATCCCGTAGCTGACCAGGTCGGCCTGCTCGATGGTGTGGGGCAGCCCGGCGGACACCCGACCGGCTACGTACTTGACCAGCGGGGCGTAGTGGAGGATCAGCCGGTTGCGAGCCTCCTGGGCCCGGTCGGTCTTGTACGAGTCCCACAGCTCGGCCAGGGCCTTGGCCGCCTGGTCGTCGGCCTGTGTGTCGTCGCTCATGCGCGGGGGTGGGTGGCCTGGTAGACGGAGCGGAGCCGCTCCTTGCTGACATGGGTGTAGATCTGCGTGGTGGCCAGGTCGGCGTGGCCGAGCAGCTCCTGGACGGCGCGCAGGTCGGCGCCTCCGTCGAGGAGGTGCGTGGCGTAGGTGTGGCGCAGGGCGTGGGGATGGGTCGGAACGGGTGAGCGCCGGTCGAGGATGCGGCGCACGTCCCGCGGGGTCAGGGCATGGCCCCGCCGGTTGAGGAACACCCGATCGGCCGGCGACGAGTCGGTGGCCAGGACGGCCCGGCCGGTGGCGAGCCAGGCCCCCACCGCCTCGACCGACGGCTCGCTCATGGGCAGCACCCGCTGCTTGGACCCTTTGCCCCACACCGTCACGCGGGCCCGCCGCAGGTCGAGGTCGCCCGGACGCAGGTCGCACAGCTCGGCCACCCGCAGCCCGCTGCCGTAGAGCAGCTCGAGCACGGCCCGGTCGCGCAGGTCGACAGCCCCGTCGAGCGGGCCGGGGACGGCCGTTGCCGGAGCCGCCCGGCCGCCTTGGGCGCCATCGAGCAGCACCTCCAGCTCCCGCTCCTTGAGGACGCGAGGCAGGCGGGCATCGCCCCGGGGCGCCGACAGGCGGCGGGCGGGGTCGGTGGCCACCAGCCCGCGGCGACGGGCCCAGTCGAAGTACCGCCGGATGGCGGCGGCCTTGCGGGCGATCGTGCGGCGCTCGAAGCGGCGGTTGGTGAGAGAGGCGAGGTAGCGGCGAAGGACGATGGGCTGAACCTCGGCCGGGCCGGTCAGACCGGCCCGCTCCGCCCAGGCCACGAACTGGGCCACGTCCCGCCGGTAGGCCGCGACCGTGTTCGGCGCCGCTCCGACCAGTGATGTGACGAAGTCGTCCTCGGCCCAGCTCACCACCCGTACGGTATCTGTCCCGCTCCACTACGCCGGTGCCACCCGCTCCCACCACCCCCCGCTGCCCACCACCCACCCGTCCCGCTCGAGGTGGGCGAGGGCCAGGCCGACCTCGCCCGGCGCGCGGCCGGTGGCCACGACCACGTGCTCGAACGAAGCCGGCTGCCAGCCGAGGGCGTCGAGCACGGCGCTTCCGGTGGCGTCGGGCGGAGGCCGACGGTCAGTCTGGGACGTCGACGGGGCGGACGGCGCCAGGTCGAGCGCCACCAGGACGTCGAGGGCGTCGCGGGCGGGATGGCAACCCTCGCTGAGCAGGGCGTTGGGCAGGTCGGAGGTGGGGCTACGGACCGGTCCGGGCACGGCCAGGACGGGGCGGTCCCGTGCCATCGCGGCGTCGACGGTGTAGCGGGAGCCGCCGGCGTGAGGCGACTCCACGACGACTACGACCTCGGCCAGGGCGGCGAGGATGCGGTTGCGCACGGGGAACCGCCACGCCTCGGGGGCAGCGCCCAGCGGGGCCTCGGAGAGCAGGACGCCCGCCTCGGCCACCTGCCGCCACAGGGCGGCGTGGCGGCGCGGGTAGACCACGTCGAGACCGCTGCCGACGACGGCGACGGGCGGGCCCCCACCCTTGGCGGCGGCGGCCAGCGCTCCGCTGTGGGCGGCGCCGTCGACCCCGAGGGCGAGCCCTGACACCACCCGGACGCCGTTGGCGGCCAGGTCGCGTCCGAGCTCGAAGGCGACATCCCGCCCGTAGCGGGTGCAGTTACGGGTGCCGACGATGGCCACGCGCCGTCCCTCGATCGCGGCCATGCCGCCCTTGCTGAACAGCACGGCGGGCGCCTCGTGATCGTCGACCAGGGCGGGCGGGTACCCGGGCATCCCGAGCACGGACACGCCCACGCCCGCCGCCCCCAGGGCGGCCCAGCCGGCGGCGACCACTTCGTCGCCGGGACGGGGCCGTCGCTCGGCCGCAACCCGCCGCCAGGCGGATTCGGCGTCGGTGTCCGCCAGTAGCTGGGCGAGGCGGGCCGGGCCGACGCCGGGCAGAGCGGCGAGGGCGGCGGCGAACGCTTCGGGCGGCAGATCGCTCATGCCACCGCCTCGTCGATCCCTGCGTCGCCGCGCAGGCCCAGGGCGAGGCAGACGTGTTCCTCGCCGACCACCGACCCCTCACCCGCCAGGTCGGCCAGCGTGCGGGCCACTCGCCGCACCCGATGGAGGCCGCGCCCGCTCAGCGTGCCCGCCCGCAGCTTGTACTCCAGCAGCTTCAGCGCCGCCGGGGCCAGCGGCGCCACCTCGTCGAGCTTTCCGGCCGGCAGGTCGGCGTTGCAGCGGACGCCCCGCTCGGCCGCCCTCTGCCGGGCCTCGGCGACCCGTCGGGCCACCGCCGCGGACGGCTCTCCCGGCTCGCCCCCGACCAGCGTCGCCGAGTCGGGCCGGGAGACCACCACCCTGAGGTCGAAGCGGTCGAGGAGGGGGGCGGAGATGCGCCGGCGGTAGCGGCTGCGGGCGGCGGGGCCGCAGCGGCACTGGCCCTCGCCCCCGCCCCGGCCGCAGGGACAGGGGTTGGTGGCGGCCACCAGGAGGAAGCGGGCGGGCAGGGTGACGCTTCCCCGCGCCCGGGACAGGCGCACCACCCCCTCCTCCAGCGGCTGGCGGAGCGAGTCGAGGACGGCTCCGGGGAACTCGCCCAGCTCGTCGAGGAACAGCACGCCGCCGTGGGCCAACGAGATCTCACCCGGGCGCATCCACGCCGAGCCGCCACCGATGAGGGCGACGGCGGACGCGCCGTGATGCGGCGCCCGGAACGGTGGCTGGCGCACCAGCCCGTCGGCCGGCAGGGGCACGCCCGCGGCGGAGTGGACGGTGGTGGCCTCGAGCGCCAGATCGTCGCTCAAGGCGGGCAGGAGCCCGGGAAGGCGGCGGGCGAGCATCGTCTTGCCCGCCCCGGGCGGCCCGCACAGGAGCAGGTGGTGGCCGCCGGCGGCGCACACCTCGACGGCGGTGCGACCCACGGGCTGGCCCCGCACGTCGGCCAGGTCGAGGGGGGCGGACAGTCCCCCGGGAGGACTCGCTTGCGGCGGCGGCGGGTCGGGCCACGGCTCGTCGCCCTTCAAGGCGTCGACCAGCTCGCGCAGGGTGGCCGCGCAGCGCACCTCGTGGCGGCCGACGACGGCCGCTTCGCGCCCGCTGCCGGACGGCACGACCACCGTCTTGGCCGCCATGGCGGCCACCATGGGCACGGTTCCCGGGACCGCCCGTAGCGACCCGTCGAGGCCCAGTTCGCCCAGGAAGGCCATTGCGTCGGCACAGGTGGCGGGCAGTTCGCCGGCGGCCACGAGGAGAGCAACGGCGATGGGCAGGTCGAGCCCCGGCCCGCCCTTGCGCACGCCCGAGGGCGCCAGGTTGACCGTCACCCGCTTCAGCGGCCACGGGAGGCTGCTCGAGAGCAGGGCGGCGCGCACCCGGTCGCGCGACTCGCGGCACGCGGCGTCGGGCAGGCCGACCACGGTGAAGCCGGGCAGGCCGTTGGAGACGTGGACCTCGATGGAGACGGGGCGGCCTTCGGCCCCGAGCAGGGTGGCGGACGGGACGGTGGCGATCACGAGCGGCTCCTCACGGGTGGACCCCCGGGTGAGGGCCTGTGCCACCGGCCGCTCGAAGCGCGATCAGACCGTACCGATGGTGTACGACAGCGGCCCGGTCAGAACGCCCCTTCCAGCACCTCCACCTGTCCGGCCAGCACGGAGGCGACGTCGAAACGGATGCCCACGGCCCGGACGTCACCCTCGCTGAGCCAGCGGGCGGCCAGGAGGCGGATGCGAGCCTGCTTCTCCCTGCCCACCGCCTCGGCCGGCGCGCCGAAGGCGGTCGACGAACGGCTCTTGACCTCGCAGAAGACGTAGGACCGGCCGCGCCGCACGACCAGGTCGAGCTCTCCCTCGCGGCACCGCCAGTTGCGCACCACGATCTGGTAGCCGTGGGCCTCGTACCAGGCGGCGACGGCGTCCTCGCCCGACTGTCCGAGCCGGCGCCGGGCGTCGCTCACGGCCCTACTCCTGCGTCCTGATCTCCTCCACGTTGACGTCCTTGAACGTCACGATGCGCACCGAGGCCACGAAGCGGGCGGGGCCGGGCCGGTAGATGTCCCAGACCCATGCGTCCCGCAACTCGAGCTCGAGGTGGCTGCGGCCGTCCTGATCCCGCAACTGCATGTCCACGTGGTTGGCCAGGTAGAAGCGGCGTTCGGTCTCGACCACGTAGGAGAACAGCGGAAGGACGTCTCGGTACTCCTTGTAGAGCTGGAGCTCCATCTCGGTCTCGTACCGTTCGAGGTCTTCGCTGCTCATGACCCCATCCTACGGGTACCTGTCAGAGAAAGGACGCCTCCGGCACGGGCCAGACCCGCACGACGGCCCGGCCCACGATGGTGGACTCGGGGATGGCGCCGAACACGCGGCTGTCGGCGGAGTTGGCGCGGTTGTCGCCCATCACCCACACCCGCCCGTCGGGAACGGCCACGGGTGAGAAGTCGCTGGTGGTCGTGCCTTCCGGCAAGTAGGGCTCCACCACCTCCCGCCCGTCCACGAAGACCTTCCCGCCCCTCCCCTCGACCATCTCGCCGGGCAGGGCGATCACCCGCTTGACGAACTCGTCGGTCGACGGGGGCGTGACGCCCACGGCCTGGCCGAGCCCCCGCAGCAGCCTCTCGACCAGCCCGCCCTGGTCCTCCTCGGCCTTGGGCGTCGGCGAGTCGAAGACGACGATGTCGCCCCGCCGGGGGTCGTGGAGCCGGTAGGCGAGCTTGGACACGACGATCCGGTCGTTGATCTCCAGCTGGGGCAGCATCGACCCCGAGGGGATGTAGAAGGCCTGGGCCACGAACGTCTTGATCCCCACCGCCAGCACGAGGGCGGTGATTACCAGCACCACCAGCTCGCGAACGAACGCTCCCTTGCTGGTGCCCCTGTCCTTCTCGCCTGCCTCGCTCACAACGCCCGTTTCCGGACTGTTCAGCGGGCCGACCGCTTCTCTTTGATCTTGGCCGCCCGGCCAACCCGATCGCGGAGGTAGTAGAGCTTGGCCCGGCGGACCGCGCCACGGGTGACGACCTCGATGGTGGCGAGGATGGGCGAGTGGACGGGGAACGTCCGCTCGACGCCGACGCCGAAGCTGACCTTGCGCACGGAGAACGTCTCCCGCACGCCGGCCCCCTGGCGGCGGATTACGACGCCCTGGAAGACCTGGATGCGCTCCCGGTTGCCCTCGACCACCCGTACGTGCACCTTGACGGTGTCGCCGGGGCCGAAGTCGGGCAGGTCGGAGCGGAGGGCGCTGCGGTCTACGAGATCTGTGGGGTTCATGGCTGGCCCTTAGCGCGCGAGTCACCGGCCGGACGACCGGGGGGTTCTCCAGAATAGGCCGTTCCCGAAGGGGCCGTCACCTCGATGCCGAACTCGTCGAGCACCCGCCGGTCGTCGGCGCTGAACCCGCCCCGGGCCGCCAGCAGGTCGGGGCGGTGGGCGGCGGTGCGGGCC
>DASUXN010000201.1:0-4196 GCA_036377875.1 Acidimicrobiales bacterium | reverse complement strand
TGGAGGATGGACGAAGGGTCGGCCCGTAGCGACTGGGCGTTGCGGAGGTCGGGCTCGGGTGGCCACGGCAGCCACGGGTCGACGACCCCCCAGCCGTGGTCGGGCGAGGCGTCCCACGGAATGGGTGCCCGGCAGCCGTCGCGCCCGCCCGGGTCGACGACCCGCTCCGCCGGCACCACCGCGTCCTCCAGGCCCAGCTCCTCGCCCGCGTACAGGAACGGCGAACCCCGCAGCCCCAGCAGCAGCACCGCCGCCGCCCGGGCCCGCGCCTCGGTCCCCCCGTACCGGCTGCGGTGGCGCACGTTGTCGTGGTTCGACAGCGTCCACGTGGGCCAGCCCCCCACTGGGCCCAGCTCCCGCTCCACCCGTTCGATAGTCGCCCGCCACGCCACGGCGTCCCACGGGGCGTACAGCGAGGTGAAGTCGAAGGCCAGGTGGAGCTCGTCGCCCTGGCCCAGGTAGCGCACGACCTGGGCGGTGTTGAGCAGGTACACCTCGCCCACCAGCACCGGCGCGTGTGGGTAGGCGTCCACCAGGCGGCGGATGTCCTGCAGCAGAGGGTGGGCGCTCTCGTGGTCGTTGAACGACGACCGCGGCAGGACCGTGCCCGGGGGGTCGTCGGCCAGCTCGGGATGGTCCTTGCCCAGGCCCTGGACGACGTCGATGCGGAACCCGTCCACCCCCCGGTCGAGCCAGAACCGCAGCACGCCGTGCATGGCCTCGACGACCTCGGGGTTGGCCCAGTTGAGGTCGGGCTGCTCGGGCAGGAAGAGGTGGAGGTACCACTGGCCGGTGGCCTCGTCCCAGGTCCAGGCGTCGCCCCCGAACGCCGCCTTCCAGTTGTTGGGCCGGCCGCCCGGCCCCTCACCACCGTCGCGCCACACGTACCAGTCCCGCTTCGGGCTGTCCCGGGACGACCGGCTCTCCACGAACCACGGGTGGCGATCCGAGGAGTGGTTGGGGACCCAGTCGATGAGGATGCGCATGCCTCGCTCGTGGGCCTCGCCCAGCAGCCGGTCGAAGTCGCCCAGCGTGCCGAACAGCGGGTCGACGTCGCAGTAGTCGGCCACGTCGTAGCCGAAGTCGGCCATGGGGGAGGGGTAGAACGGGCAGATCCACACTGCGTCCACACCCAGCCACTGCAGGTGGTCGAGGCGGCGCCGCAGGCCGTCGAGATCGCCGACCCCGTCCCCGTTGGAGTCGGCGAACGAGCGGGGGTACACCTGGTAGAAGACGGCCTCACGCCACCACGGAACACTCATCCGGCCAACGGTAGGCTTTCGCCATGCCTGGACAGCGCCCCTACTTCGAGTTCGAGCACGACGGCGAGACGAAGACCATCGAGGCCGACACCTGGAAGATGGACGGCACCGACATCGTCTTCGGCAAGTGGGTGTTCGACGGCCCGAACCGGCGCGAAGACGAGATCGCCCGCTTCTCGGGCGTCGACTACAAGTCGATCAACCGCATCATCCCGTAGCCGGGCCGCCGTTCTCGGTTCGCGTCCCGGGCGGGCGCAGGTCGACCCGCAGCACCAGCCACCCGTCCTCGACGGCCCCGGTGGCGTCGCCCAGCATGGCGAAGTCCATGTAGTCCTGCTGCATCGCCTCCATAATCTTGCGCCGCTCAGCCCCCTCGACGGGCGGCATGCCCCGGTTCTTCACCGCCCGGGCCCGGGCCCGGAACCGCTCGATCATGGCGGGCACGTCGAGTTCATCGGCCATGCCGGCCACGCTACTCCCGCTGCATTTCCGCAGGTCGACGGGAGAGGAACGGCCTCCCGAGGGGTACACTTCGAGGGTCCTCACACCAGCTCGAGTCGGGAGCACGGACGTGAAGAAGGGTCGGCACCGCCGCTTCGAAGAGGCGCGCGCCCTCAAGCGCAGCACCGAGGTCCAAGTCGAGCCCTGCCCCGAGTGCGGCGCCGCACCCGGCGACGAGCACGCGTCCTGGTGCCTCTTCGAGGAGGACGAGGAAGCCGGCGAGGAAGAGGAGCTCTAGGCCCTTCCGGTTCGCGCGCCAGAACCGGCGGCCAGGCACCCGGCGCCCAGCAGGACGAACAGCAGCGCCAGAGCTCCAAGCGCTTCCATGGCCGCGCCCGGGCCGGTGAGCGCGAGCGCCGTCCGTGTCGCTGCAGCCGGGGACGGCCCGCCGACGAGGAACGGGACGGGCTCAGGCGGGACCGGCCCGATCGGCGTTACCGGCGTCTCCGGCGTCACCGGGGGTTCCACCGGAAGGACATGGGGCACCTCGGGCGGGCAGCAGTCGGTCCGGGCCGGGTCGACGCCTCGCACCGTCACGTCGAACAGCACCGGCGAGCTCCCACCCACCGGGTCCCGTATGAACACCACCCTGAGCTTCAGGTACCGACCCTGGGGGACGGCCGGGATGGTGCCCGGCGTGAACCGGACGGGCGCGCTGAACGTGGTCCCGTCGACGCTGGTGGAGGCGGTGAACACCAGATCGCCTCCGGGCGGGACGATGAACGTGCCCGTGATGGGGCCCCACACCCCGTCCACCAGCGGGCCGCAGTCGTACACGACCTCCCAATGGCCCGTCTTGGGGTGGACGGGAACGGCGCTGCCCGTCATGTCGCTGTAGTTGTAGGGCGATCCCATCACGTTGATGGTGGGCGGGATCACCGCGCCCACGGGACCGGCGGTGGGATCGATCTTCGAGACCGTGCCGCTCTGGAAATTGGTCACCCACACGAAGCCGTCCCGGTCGACGGCGGCCCCGGTGGGCCCGACACCCACGGTCAGGTCGCCCAGATGCACGCCGTTGTTGTCGAGGTGGCCCACCGTGTTGTTCGAACCGGCCGTCGAGTGGGCGACCCACACGTGGTCGTTCAGGTCGACGACGCAGCCCTGGGCGTCGCGCTTGCCCGGGCCGCCGTGCCGGAACGTGCCGAGGAGGGTGCCGTCGGGCGCGAACTTGCGGACCATCCCGTCGTAGCGGTCGGCGTTCCAGATGTTGCCCTGGCTGTCGATGCACAGGCCGTAGCTCGCGACCCCGTAGATCGAGATGACGCCCGGGGCGATCAGGTTGCCCGGGTAGCCGGTCACCGGCCCCGGCGCCGGCCCCGGAGTCTGCGCCGCCAGTTGGAGGCCGGTGAGGGGGTTGATGGTCCCGGTGACTGGGTCGGTGGTCTCCCACCGCAGCAGGCCTTGGGACCCGCCGTCGCGGGTGGGCCCGGCCGACCACAGCACGCCGTTCGGATCGGTGAGGCCCCCGTAACCGCCGTAGTGGACCGAGGGCTCCGTCCGAATGACCGTGCCGTCCGGCCGGATCAGGTCGAACGACTCCTCGGCCGAGAAAGGTGCGCCGGGTGGCGCCGAGGTTCCACTGGCCCAGACGTCCTGGCTCATGGCGACGGAGATGTGGCGGGCGCCTCCGGCGGTGGTGCGGGCGTAGGCGATGACGCACTCGTCCGTCGCCATGGACACGCCGCCGTTGGTGTCGGTCCCCGACGGGTCGACCCACGGGAGGATCTGGCCCTGCCCGGTGGACGTCTCGATCACCCCGTTGCCGTTGCGGTCGATGCACTGGTGGTTCTCGACCATGCCGATGCGCACCACGCTGTTGCCGTCCCGGTTGGTGGCCCACACGTTCCCCCACGGGTCTACGGTCGTCCGGGAGGGGTTGGCGCTCTGGCCTTCGGGCGAGGTCCAGTACTCGCCCACGATCTGGCCGGTGCGGGTGTCGATCTTGACGATCGTCCCCTTCTGGTTGGGCACGCCGTTGCGGCTCGAGACCGCCACCCACAAGAAGGGGAAGGGCGACGTCTTCTCCGCCAGTTGGAGCTGGTCAGAGGGGGTGTGGACGACGTTGTTGAGGTCGCCGCGGTCGAAGTGCTGGTCGAGGGTGAACGTGGCCGGGCTCCCGAACCCGTCCGGGGCCAGGCAGTCGCAACCTGCCTCGGCCGCCTCCCGGGCGACGGCCCGGGCCGCGACCTCGGCCTGACGAACTGGCGCCCGGGCCTGCACCTCCACCTGGCGCGCCGCCTTGCGTTGCGCCACCTCCTCGACCCGCTCCGCCTGGCGTTCGGCGATGTCGGCCTGGCGCTGGGCGTTGCGCTCCGCCACCTCCGCCTGCCGGGCGGCCGAGCGGGCGGACCGGTCGTCCAGGTTGTCCGCCGACGCCGGTGCGTCGAGGAGGAGAAGGGCCGTCAGGGAGATCCCAGCTCCCCCGACGGC
>DASUXN010000200.1:0-4641 GCA_036377875.1 Acidimicrobiales bacterium | reverse complement strand
TCTGGGCGCCATCGCCGTGCTGTTCCTCACGGGGGCGGTCATGCACTGGTACCGCTTCTTCCCGGTCGACTGGCGGACCGGGGCCACGTTCACCCACGACTGGCTGGCGGTGATCACGGCCGTGGTGGTCGCCGGTCACCTGCGGATGGCGATGAAGGATCCCGAGGCCAGGCGGGCCATGCGGCGAGGGTGGGTGACGCGGGCGTGGGCCCGCCGCTACCGGCCGAAGTGGTACGAGGAGGAGACCGGGGTTGTCAGTACCCCTCCTCCCAGTCGCGCTGGTCGACGTCCCAGTCGATGGAGTCGGGGCCCGGGCGCTGCACGGTGACGTGGGTGACGGGCGTGGACGGCGTGGCGCCGTGCCAGTGCCACTCGCCGGGCCCGGTGACGACCACGTCGCCCGCTTCGACCTCCCGCCGTCCGTCACGGCTGCCGACCATGCCCCGGCCCGACGTGATGATCAGGACCTGGCCGTCGGGGTGGACATGGGGCCGGCTGCGCCCGCCCGGCTCGAAGTGGACGGCGAAGATGGCGGGCCCTTCGGAGAAGGGGTTGGGCAGGGACTGGATGCGAGCCTGGCCGCCGAAGTGCTCGGCCATCTCGGTGGGCGGCTCGCCCACGCTGTCGTCGAGGTGTTCGATGTCCATCAGGGGTTGCGCACCATCGAGCGGAGCTTGAGTCCCATCCACGGTTTGCGCCCGTAGGCGAGCAGCTGGCCCTTGCCGATGGCGTTCCACTGGCTGATCCGGCCCCACGTCACGAGCAGGAACCCGCCCGGATCGGCGGAGATGTGGCAGTCGATACGGCCGGTGGGGGGGCCGGGCGTGACCGTGAGGTCGCCGTCGTCGAATCGCAGTGTCGCCCCGCCACCGCCCCTCACGTGCAGGTAGTAAGTGACCCGCACGCCCTTGGCGCTTTCCTGGTCGACGAGCTGGCGGCCCAACCGGGACAGGACCGGGAGGATGAACCCCTCCACGACCAGCCGGGCGGTGGCTTTGGGGATCGGCCACGGCACCCCTTCGGCCTGGGCGATGTCCCGGCCGTGCACGGTGAGCTCGTTGAGGAGGTGGCAGGTCAGGAAGGAGAAGGGGACGTCGATCTTCGGAATGAACCAGGTGCGGAGATCGTCCTCGACTCGCTCGGCCATGAACGTCATCGCATTCTCGACGCTGGCCTCGATCCGGTCGCCCAGCTTGACGGGGTCCCTCTCCGCTTCGCCGATGACCAGCGCGCCAGTCAGGTCGCCGAGCTTCCAGATGTCCTCGAGGATGCCGCCGCCGCCCAGTGCCATGGCGTGGACGCCGTCCATGGCGTGGGAGAGGTGGGCGGCGAGCTGTACGACCGTCCAGTCGCCTAGGCACGGAGCATCGGGTCGGCGCACCGATCGAACCAGTGCGCCGACCCGGGTTCCCATCTCACGCACCGCCGCCTGCGCGTCTTTCCAGTCGACTGCGGGCGCTTCAAGCATGGCCGGAGCGTAGAAGGTGCCGGCTCAGGAGGGAGGCCGCGAGTCGCCCCAGCTCGATCCCCAGCCGGCACTGACCGGCGGGCGCTCGTCGACGGGTGGCAGCCACGGGCTGCTGGACCGGGGACCCGACCCGTTCCCGGTGCCGGTGGGTTGCGGCTCCCGCTGGGGACGGTCGTCGACCCACTGCTGCTCGTCGTCGGTGGGCGTGAGCTTCACCGCGCACAGGGCGTAGAGGCCGATCCAGGCCAGGATGACCACCGACACGCCGGTGTAGGCGGCGTTGGCGGCGAAGGCGCCACCTCCGGCCTTGACCTCCCGCAGCAACCAGGTGGTGTTGCGGGCGAAGGCCTCGTGGCGCTCGGGGAGGGCCGGCACCTCGGGAGCGTCGATCTCGGGGTCGGCAGGGAAGTAGACGGGCGCCGCCATCACCTCGTCGTGGCGCTGGAGGCCGACCATGGTCTTCCACCGGCCGGAGACGGGCAGGGCCCGGTCGGACACGTAGCGGCCGGGACCGACCTCGTCGAGGGAGGCGGAGATGCGCCCACCGCCCTGCCAGGCGACGACGCCGAAGGCAGTGGCCGACTCGGCGGCGTCGTCGGGCTGGAGGTCGACCTCGACGAACGCCTGCTCGACACCCTCGTCGAGGTCGGTGGAGGTGCCCTCGGCACCTGCCGCCACCGGGCGCAGGCGGATGTCGGCCTCCACGTTCCCCACGTTGCGGGGCAGGGGATAGGCCAGCACGGCGATCAGCACGACGCCTCCGGCCAGGGCGGCGATGGCCGGCACCCGCCGTCCGCCGTCGCCCACGGGCCGGGCCAGGGCGCCGCCGAGAAGGGCGGCGGCCACGGCCGCGATGGGGCTGAGCAGGGCCGCCTTGGGCAGCGACTCGGCCGTGGCGGACACGTCGGCGAGGGTGTTGAGCCAGGCCAGGTCGGCCGCGACGCCGACCGTGCCCGCGGCGGCGCCGGCGACGAGGGAGAAGCGCAGGCGGTTCTGGGTGCCGACGAGCAGGGCCACCCCCTCTATGGCCAGGGCGGCCACCACGTAGGTCGGGAAGTTGGGGAAGGTGTGGTTGAGCGGGACGGCGACGAGGAAGCCGATGACCCCGCGGATGATCAGGTAGGCGAAGACGGTCTTCACCGCCCCCCAGGGGCCGAGGGCGAGCCGGGACAGCACCAGGCCGAGGCCGGCGGCGGTGGCGACCAGGATCGGCAGGTAGAGCACCTGGAACTGGGGGACGCCGAAGTCGAACTCGCCCTGCACCACCGACAGCCCGGTCAGGGTGGCGCCCATGACCGTGATCACGATGGCCCGCCCGAGCATGGTGGGCGACGGCGCCATGCCTGCGAGGTTCGAACGCTGGTTGAGCCCTTCGCGGGTCATCATCCACAGCACGATGGTGGCGAGGGAACCGCCGAAGACCAGTTGCAGGTGCGAGGGGCTCCACAGGGTGACGTCGACGCCGTAGGCCTCGTGCCACATGATGTCGAAGGGGAAGGCGAGCACTCCGCCCACGCCGAAGACCGCCAGGGTGAGGGCGGTGTAGGGGAGCCGCAGCGGACCGAACTGGAGGCCGACGGGGGCGTCGTCGAGGGTGGCGAACAGGGTGGCGATGGCCGCGGCGAAGACCAGCCCGCCCAGGCCCATCAGGATCATGGTGTGGGAGGGGGTGAAGACCTCCTGGTCACGGCCGTAGTCGACGTGGAAGGCCACGTCCCAGTAGACGCCGATAGCGGCCATGGCCAACGCCACGAGACCGGTCAGGGTGCCCGCCATCGACCAGCCCGGAAACCCCGTCCACCGCTCCAGGCAGGTGGAGATGCGCTTGAAGAAGATCTTGAGCGGGTTGGTCTCGGCGCCGTGGTCGCCGTAGCAGACGAGCACCGCCACCGTGATGAGGTACACCTGGAGCGGGGCGAAGACGTAGAACCACTCGCTGTAGTGGGGCTCGTACTGGAACATCAACTCACCTCTCTGATGGGGTGGACCTGAGCAGGGGGACGTTCGGCGGCGGCTCCGACGGCCGACGCGGCGGTGGATGCCGCCGACGCCCGCTGCATGGCCTGGGCGAGGGTGGCCTGGACGGAGATGGCGGCCAGCGGCCGCATGCGACGCAGGGCGTCGGTTACCTCGGGAAGACGCTCGGGGGGCATGCCCGCCTCGACGTAGGGCTTCCACACGTAGCGCTCGAACATGCCCACGAAGCGGGCGGCGATGCGGCCCATGTCGTCCCTCAGGGCGGCCAGGGAGTCCTGGGTGTCGGCCAGGGGGACGCCTACGGCGGCCAGTTCGGCGCCCGCTTTCAGCAGGCTCGGGCTGGGGATGAGGAAGCCGTCCTCGTGGGGGACGATGAGGCCGAGGTCCATGGCCCGGATGGCGAGGGCAGGGTCGTCGGCCGCTTGGGGGAACATTTCGGCCAACTCCACCAGCGTCATGAACTCGGGCTGCTCGTCGGTCCACGGCGCGGTGAGGGCCTCTTCGAACCCGAGCAGGTCGCCCAGGCTGCGGCCCTGCTCCCACGCCTTGAGCAGCTCGGCGATGCCGGCGAGCGAGAAGCCCTGCTGCTGGAGCTGGGCGATGAGGCGCAGGCGTCCCAGGTGGCCCTCGTCGTAGTAGCCGACCCGCCCCACCAGCTCGGGTGGGGGAAGGAGGCCCTGCGTCTGGTAGTTCCGGACGTTCCTGGTGGTCGTCCCCGCCCGGCGGGCGAGCTCGTCCACTGTCATCCGCTCGGCCATGGGCACGACCATACGCTTACCCTTACATCATTTCAAGTAACATTTTCCTCGTCGTCACGAGAGCTAGCGGTGTTCTCGGGTGGCGGGCATACTCGACCGCGACGCCGCGGCGGCGACAGAGGAGGGGACCGACAGATGGCACGCAGACGACTTCCTTTCGTCGCGTCGGCGCTGGTGGCGCTGGCCGCGACGTTCGCACCGGCCGGTCCGGTCGCCGCTCAGACGGGGCCGGTGATCGACGACCCCGGGCCGGTCGACTTCCCGCCCTCGGCGAGCGACGTGCCGACCCAGTCCGGCCCGTCGGTCAAGGCCGGGGTCAACCAGTACGGCGAGCCCGAGTGGCTGCCCCTGCGTAACCCGGCCAACGTGGGCTGCGTCCGCACCAACTGCAACTTCGACGGGAACCCCTATCACGGCACGTGGGCCATCGACTTCCTC